>NZ_JBMVFV010000011.1:0-106368 GCF_049538395.1 Micromonospora sp. AB353
GCGGACCGGTCGGCGTGCCGACCGGCGAACCCGTGGAGGTGTCCCAATGAGCCTGTCGCCGGTCGAGGGCGTCGCGCTCGCCGAGATCGAGTCGCCCGGCGAGGGTGACGAGAACGGTAAGAAGGAGTTCGTCGGCCGGTCACCCGGCCAGCTCGCCCTCGCGCGGCTCAGGCGGGACCGCACCGCGCTGATCAGCGGCGGCCTGCTGGCGTTCTTCGTGCTCGTCGCGCTCGCCGTACCGCTCATCGAGGCGCTGTACGGGGTGGGCCCGAAGGAGCAGTTCCAGAGCCGCCTCGACGGCTACGGCATGCCGTTGGGCTACGCCGGCGGCGTGACCGGGGAGCACTGGTTCGGGCTGGAACCCGGTCTCGGCCGGGACATCTTCATCCGGATGGTGCACGGACTGCGGACGTCGCTGTTCATCGCGTTCGCGGCGGCCGTGCTGACCGCGGTGATCGGCGTGACGCTCGGGACGCTCGCCGGCTACCTGGGCGGCTGGCTGGACACGGTGATCAACTGGATCACCGACCTGACCCTGGCCATGCCGTTCCTGATCATCGCGCTGGCCCTGATGCCGACCGTCGCGCTGCGCTTCTACGGACAGCGCGAGGCCGTGCCGGCGTACTTCCAGATCGGTGTGCTCATCGCGATCTTCGCCCTGTTCGGCTGGACCGGTACGGCCCGGCTGGTCCGGGGTCAGATCATCGCGCTGCGCGAACGCGAGTTCGTTGAGGCGGCGCGGGCCAGCGGCGCGGGTCTCGGGCACATGCTGTTCCGCCAGTTGCTGCCGAACGCCTGGGCGCCGATCCTGGTCGCCTTCTCGCTGGCGGTGCCGCAGTACATCACCAGCGAGGCCGCGCTGTCGTTCATCGGCGTCGGGCTCACCGACGAGACGCCGAGCTTCGGCCGCATGATCTACCGCAGCCTCGACTACCTGCAGACCGACCCGGCGTACGTCTTCTTCCCGGGCATCACCATCTTCGCGCTCGTGTTCGCCTTCAACCTCTTCGGTGACGCGCTGCGCGACGCGCTCGACCCGAAGTCGTCCCGGTAGGAGGCCGGTCCATGACGCGATTCCTCATCCGCCGGCTGCTGTCCGCCGCGCTCACACTGTTCGCGGTGAGCGTGCTGAGCTTCCTGATGTTCTTCGCGCTGCCCCGCGACCCGGTCACCGGCATGTGCCCGAAGAACTGCAACCCGGAGCGGCTGGAGCGGGTCCGCCAGGAGCTGGGCCTGCGTGATCCGCTGATCAGCCAGTACGCCGGCTACATGAAGGGCATCTTCACCGGCCGGGACCTGGGCAGCGCCCAGGGCGGCCGGTGCGACGCCCCCTGCCTCGGCTGGTCGTACGTGTCGAACGAGGCGGTCTCCGACACCATCGCCCGGGTGCTGCCGGTGACGCTGAGCATCGTCATCCCGGCGGCCATCCTGTGGCTGCTGCTCGGCGTCGGTCTGGGCATGCTCTCGGCGCTGCGCCGGGGCAGCTGGCTGGACCGGGCGGCGATCGGCTTCTCGCTCACCGGTGCCTCGTTGCAGCTCTACTTCGTCGGCGCGGTGCTGCTCATCGTCTTCGTCTACAACCTGCGCCTGCTGCCGGTACCGAGCTACACCTCGTTGTTCGACAATCCGTTGAAGTGGACGAGCGGGCTGGTGCTGGCCTGGGTGGCGCTGGCGTTCCTCTTCTCCGCGATCTACGCGCGACTGTCCCGGGCGCAGATGCTGGAGACACTCTCGGAGGACTTCGTCCGGACCGCGCGGGCGAAGGGCCTGGCCAAACGCAAGGTGTACGGCCGGCACGCGCTGCGCGCCGCGATCACACCGGTGGTGACGATCGCCGGTCTGGACGTGGGCGGGGCGCTGGGCGGCACGGTGATCACCGAGACGACATTCGGTCTGAACGGGATGGGGCGTACCGCTGTCGACGCGGTCCGCTCGGGTGACCTGCCGACGATCATGGCGACCGTGCTGATCGCGGCGGTCTTCGTGGTGCTGGCGAACGTGGTGGTGGACCTGCTCTACGCGGTGATCGACCCGCGGGTACGGCTCGGCTGAACCGCGACGAAATTTATCGACAACTGTTATCCAACTCGTAGCTTTTCTTCTTTACGATCCTCGGGACGTCGGCGGATGCGCTCGGCGCACGGGTGGAGGAGGTAGGACATGCGACCACGCGCAGCGGCCGCCGCTGGCGGCGCCATCGCACTGGTTGTGGCACTCGGTGCCTGCTCGGAGAACACGGGCGAAGGCACCACTGTGGACGGCAACCGGCAGCAGACCGGGGTCATCGCGACCGACCCCAAGGACTCACAGGGCCCGGCCGCCGAGATCGACGGCGCGGCCAAGGGCGGGACGTTCACCATCATCCGGGAGACCCCGATCTCCCACCTGGACCCGCAGCGGACGTACTCGTTCGCCGGTCTGATGGCCAACCCGCTCTTCGCCCGCTACCTGACCACCTGGAAGGACGACGGCAAGGGCGGCCTGGTCCTCGTGGGTGACCTGGCCGAGACCCCGGGCAAGAACGTCAACAACGACTGCAAGGTCTGGGAATTCACCATCAAGGACGGGGTGAAGTTCGAGGACGGCAGCCCGATCACCTCGAAGGAGATCGCGTACGGCATCGCCCGCTCCTTCGACCCCGACCTCACCGGCGGCCCCACCTACATCCAGGAGTGGCTGGCCGACACCGCGCAGTACGACACCAAGTGGGACTTCAAGAAGAACAAGACGTCGCTGCCGCCGGGCCTGACCACGCCGGACGACAAGACGCTGCGCTTCGAGTTCGCCAAGCCCCGCTGCGACCTGCCGTTCGCGGTCTCGCTGCCCACCACGGCGCCGCTCAAGCCGGAGAAGGACACCGGGGTCAACCTGGACCAGAAGCCGTTCTCGTCCGGCCCGTACAAGATCGCCAAGAACCAGGTCGGGGTCCAGCTCACGCTCGACCGCAACCCGAACTGGGACGCGAAGACCGACCCGGTGCGGCACCAGTACCCGGACCAGTTCGTGTGGAGCTTCGGCCCGACCGCCGACGCCGCGAACAACCGGGTGATCGCGGACAACGGCGCCGACCAGAGCGCGCTGGCGTTCAACTCGGTGCCGGCCTCGCTCGTGGCGAAGGTGGCCGGTGACCCGGCGCTGAAGTCCCGCACGCTGCTGTCCCCGACCCCGAGTGCCAACCAGCTCGTGATCAACACCCAGCGGGTCAAGGATCTGAAGATCCGCCAGGCGCTCAACTACGCGATCGACCGCGAGGGCCTGGTCAAGGCGCTCGGCGGCCAGACCGTCGCGCAGCCGATCACCACGCTGATGCCGCCGTCGACAATCGGCTACAAGGCGTACGACGCGTACCCGGCGGGCGCCAACGGCAACGTGGAGAAGGCCAAGGAGCTGCTCGGCGGTCAGACGCCGGAGCTGGTCCTCGGCGTCGCCGACAACACCACCGAGCAGGCGGAGGCGGTCCAGCTCAAGGGCAACCTGGAGCGCGCCGGCTTCAAGATCACGGTGCGGAACATCCCGGACGACGCGAAGCTGGACGAGGTCAAGAAGAAGAACAACCCCTGGGACCTGTACATCGGCAACTGGGCGGCGGACTGGCCGAGCGGCGCGTCGATCCTGCCGGTGCTCTACGACGGCCGGACCATCAAGGCCGAGGGCAACAGCAACCAGTCGTACTTCAACGACGACGCGATCAACGCCGAGATGGATCGGATCCTGGCGCTGCCGCCGTCCGAGCAGGGCCCGGAGTGGGGCAAGCTCGACGAGCGGATCATGAAGGAGCACGCGCCTGTGGTGCCGCTCTACGTGGACGTGGCGTACAACGTGCACGGGTCGAAGGCGGGCGGGGTGTTCATCTCCTCCGTGTTCGGCTACCCGAACTTCGTCAACGCCTACGTCAAGCAGTAGCCGGTAGCTGAAGGAAGGGCCCCTTGTTAACGCCTCGCGTTAACAAGGGGCCCTTCCTCTGCCGCAGGCGTTAAAAGGGGGCCCTTCCTTACAAGTAGCGGCGGAGGAAGTCCAGCTCCAGCCGGAGCAGGCGCTCGGACACGCCGCCGGCGGCCAGGTGGCTCGCGCCGGTGAGCGGCAGCACCGCGTGCGGGCGGCCCGTCGCCAGCAGCGCCGCCGACAACCGCAGCGTGTGCGCGGCCAGCACGTTGTCGTCGGCCAGGCCGTGCACCAGCAGCATCGGCCGGGCCTGCGCCGGGTCGCCCAGCGGCTCGGCGGCCAGCTCGACCAGCGAGTGGTGGGCGTACACGTCCATCCCGTCGTCCGGCATGCCCAGGTAGCGCTCGCTGTACGCGGTGTCGTACAACGCCCAGTCGGTGACCGGCGCGCCGACGATCGCGCACTTGAACAACTCGGGGTGACGCAGCACCGCGAGCCCGGCCAGCCAGCCGCCGAACGACCAGCCGCGTACCGCCACCCGTTCCAGGTCCAGATCCGGGTGCTTGTCGGCGAGCGCGGTGAGCGCGTCCACCTGGTCGGTGAGGATCACGTCGGCGACCCGCCTGTGGATCGCCTTCTCGAACGACGGCGCGATGCCCGGCGTACCCCGGTTGTCGATGGTGACCACCGCGAAGCCCTGCTCGGCCCACCACTGCCGTTCCAGCCAGACTCCGCGGGCCGCCACCACCTCCTGGTGGCCGGGGCCGCCGTAGACGTCCAGCAGCACCGGCAGCCGGGTGCCCTTGACGTGCTCGGCCGGGTAGAGCACCGCGCTTGGTAGCCGCCTGTCGGTCACCCGGACCATCGTCGGCCGCGGCGCGTACGAGCAGGTGGCGGCGAACGAGCGCAACTCGGCCACCTCGCGGTCGCCGTGCCACACCCGCCAGCGGACCCCGGCGTGCTCCAGCGACGCGATGCCCACCGCCAGCGTGGACCCGCCGATCGAGGCGGTGTGCCAGCCGGGGTCGCTGCCCATCCGGCGGGCGTCCATGCCGCCGCCGATGGTGGTTCGCACCCGGTAGAGGTGGCGCTGGCTCGGTTCGCCCTCGCTCGCCTCCACCAGCAGGTCGGCCGCCGCGTTCGGACCGTTCGGCAGCCGTCCGACCACCCGCCGCACGTACAGCGACGGCGGGGTGAGCAGCGTGCCGTCGGCGAACAGGCAGCGGGCGTCGTACCCGTCGTGGGCCAGCTCGCCGCCGACCAGCACCCGCCCGTCGGGCAGGTGTGCCGGGGTGCCGGGGATCGGCTCCACCCAGCGTGGGTCGGCCAGCTCGGCGTGCACCTGCGTCTCCCCGGTGCGCGGGTCGACGGCGAGCACCAGGCCGTGCTGCTGCGAGCGGCGCAGCACGGTGATCAGCGGTCCGCCCTCGGTCCAGTCCACCGAACTCAGGTACGGATAGGTCTCCCGGTCCCAGTGCACGTCGACCCAGCCGCCGTCGAGGTCGAGCAGGTGCAGGCTGACCTCCGCGTTCGGCCCGCCCGCCACGGGGTACGCGAGCGACGTCGGCGGGGTCGCCGGGTCGGCCGGGTCGTGCAGGTACCAGCGTTCCAGGCGGGACTCGTCGACCCGGGCGGCCAGCACGCTGCGCCCGTCCGGCGCCCACCAGTAGCCCCGGTAGCGGTGGAACTCCTCGGCCGCGATGTGTTCGGCCAGCCCCCAGGTGACGCCGTGGTCCTCCCCGGCGAGCAGGTTGTCCGTGCCGTCCGGCTCCACCACCCGCAACTGGCCCCGGCGCACCCCCTCGGCGGCGTCGGTGACGTACGCGAGCCGCTCGCCGGCCGGGTCGGGGCGCGGGTCGATGACCGGCCCGATCGCCGCCACCTCGATCACGTCGCCGTGCACCAGGTCGGCCCGGAACAGCCGCCCGGCCAGCGCGAACGCGGCGACCCGGCCGGCCGAGTCAAGCGCGTACGAGCCGATGGCGCCGGAGCTGAGCCGCAACCGTTCGCGCAGCGCCCGTTCGCCGGGGGCGAGGCGGGCCGGCTCGGCGTCGGTGCCCAGCAGCACCGCCGGGTCCGCTACCAGTCGTTCCTCGCCGCTGTCGACGTCGAGCAGCCAGAGCGCGTCGGCCGGGTCCTCCGGTCCCGCGGAACGCAGGAAGATCACCCGGGCGCCGTCGCCCGCGACGGTGACGGCACGCGGCGCCCCGTGGCTGAACCGACGGGTACGGGCGGCCAGCTCGGGAAAGTCCACGCCTGCAGCGTAGGCGGGCGCCGGAGGTGATGTGGCCGACCTGGGCGGACGCATCACCGTCGAGCGGGCAGGACCGCCGGTTAGAGTGACGGGCGTGACGACGCTGCCCGACCGACGCCTTCTGCTGGTCCACGCGCATCCGGACGACGAGTCGATCGGGACCGGCGCGACGATGGCGCACTACGCCGCCACCGGCGCCCACGTCACGCTCGTGACGTGCACGCTGGGCGAGGAGGGCGAGATCCACGTCCCGGCGCTGGCGCAGCTCGGCGCGGCCGAGGCGGACCAGCTCGGCGGCTACCGGATCGGCGAGCTGGCGGCCGCCTGCGCCGCGCTCGGCGTGACCGACCACCGGTTCCTCGGCGGCGCGGGCCGCTACCGCGACTCCGGCATGATGGGCATGGCCACGAACGAGCACCCGCGGGCGTTCTGGCAGGCCGACCTGGACACCGCCGCCGGGTACCTGGTGGAGGTCATCCGCGAGGTCCGCCCGCAGGTGCTGGTCACGTACGACCCGGACGGCTTCTACGGCCACCCGGACCACATCCAGGCGCACCGGGTGGCGATGCGGGCGGTGGAGCTGGCCGCGGCCGAGGGGATCGCCCCGGCGAAGGTCTACTGGACGGCGATGCCGCGCAGCGTGCTCGACGCGGGCCTGGAGACGTTCACCGAGTCGTCTGACAATCCGTTCGCCGGCATCGAGAGCGCCGACGAGCTGCCGTTCGGCACGCCTGATGCGGAGATCGCCGCGCGGATCGACGGCACCGACCAGCACGCCGCCAAGGAGGCGGCGATGCGGGCCCACGCCACCCAGATCCCGGCGAACTCGTGGCTCTACTCGATCGCCGGCAACTTCGGCGGCGAGTTCATGGGCGTCGAGTACTTCACGCTCGCGGTCGGCGAGAAGGGGCCGGGTGCCGGACCGTACGGCTGGGAGGACGACCTCTTCGCCGGCATCGCCCTGGACGACCCGCGGCGGTCCCCGGTCGCGGCGGCCGGTCTCCGGTGACGCTGCCGGCCGTACCCGTGTCGACAGTCCCCGAGCAGCCGCCGACGGCCGCGACGCCGAGCCCGGCGGAGCGGGTGCTCGACCGCGCGCTGCGGGTGGCCGGCGGCGTCGTGACGGTCTGGGCCGGCGTCCTGCTGGCGTTGCTCGACCTGATCTTCGCGACGTGGGCCTGGGAGACGGTGCAGGGCCGCTCCGGCGGGCTGCGGGCGCTGCTCGGTATCGGCCTGGTGGCCGCCGGTGTCGTCGCCGTGGTGGCGACGACGGTGCTGCTGGGCCGGTTCGCCCACCGGTCGACGGGTACGCGCTGGGCGGTGGTGCTCGGCGCGTTGCCGTGGTTCCTGGTGATCGTGGTGGGGGGTTTCCGGACCGTCGAGGGCGATCTGGCGCTCGCCGGTGACAACGTGCTCGGCCTCGCGTTGATCGTGGCCGGCGCGGTCACGTTCGCGGTGCTGGGCTTCCGGCACCTGGTGACGCCGCCCGACGCACGGTGAGGTGCTGACGCCGCACAGCTCGCGGTGGTAGACATTCCAGCCAAGAGGCCCGCCGAGGGAGCGGGCGGTACGGCGGGAGGCGTGCGATGGGTCAGCGGTGGCGTGCGGTAGGCGTGCTGGCGGCCGCGTTGTTCGGGGTGAACGTGGTGGCCCGGCTGGTCATCAGATTCGCGTTCCCGGACGACGACACCGCCTCCGGCCGCGTCTCGCTCGCCATGTTCCTGGTCATCGGGCTGATCCTGGCCGGCACCGCGTTCCGGTGGGGCGCCGACCGGCCGCTGGGCCGCTGGGCCGGTGACCTGGCCGCCGCGGTCGCGGTCGCGCTGGCGCTCACCGTGTTCGTCGGTCCGCTGCTGGTCGGGGAGAACCCGTTCGGCGGCGGCGCGGGACTGTTCTTCGCCCAGATCTGGCTCTATCTCGCGGCCACCGCGGCGGGCGTGCTGGCCGGCTACCTGATCCTGACCGCGCTGGGCCGGGACTACCGGTCCCGCCAGCTCAAGCGGTACGCCGAGATGAAGCGCACCCGGCCTCGCAAGATCGTCCGGCGCTGACCGGGGTGCCGCTCAGGCCGCCGGGGCGACCCGGGTCAGGTAGGTGTGGTGGGTGGTGAAGCCGAGCCGCCGGTAGAGCGCCACCGCCCCGGTGTTGCTCTGCTCGACCTGAAGGAACGCGTGGGTGGCGCCCTCGGCGGCGCCCCAGGCGGCCAGGGCGCGGACGACCGCGGCGGCGAGCCCTCGGCGGCGCGCCTGCGGCACCGTCTCCAGCAGGCTGACGCCGAGCCAGCGGCCCCCGCCGGTCACCGTGCCCCGCCCGACCGCGAGCAGCCGGCCGTCCTCGCGCAGTTCGGCGAAGCGGGCCCGGGGCGTCCCGGTGAGCACCTGCCGGGCGGCGTCCGGCAGCCCGCCCTTGCGGCCGGCGGCGATCGCCAGCCAGTCGTCGGCCGGCGCGTCCGCCAGCGTCACCGGCGGCACGCCGGCGGCGGCGTCGGCCGGCAGCGGGGCGTCGGCGGGTAGCGGTCCGGCGCCCGGCAGTGGGATGGCGGCCGGCAGGGGGACGGCGGGCGGCGGCACGGTCAGGGTGCGCAGCGGGACGGTCTGCACCAGCACCGGCGGCCGGGACGTCCAGCCGCGCGCGTCCAGCTCCGCGCCGACCGGCGCGGCGAGCGGCAGCGGGGTGTTCACCAGGGCGGGCCCGCCGCGCTCGGCGTACCAGCGCTGCACCGCGTCCAGCGCGGCGGGCAGCGGCCGGTCCGGGTCGCCGACCGGCAGCGCGCTGTTCGCCCGGCCGGTCCAGCCGTCGGCCCAGCGCAGCCGCCAGTCGCCGAGCCGTCCGCGTACCGGCGCGGGCCACGCCTCGTCGGCGGCCAGTTCCAGCGCGACCACCGCGGCGGCGGTGGGCCGCCGGGCCGGCGGCACCCGCTTGGCCCGGTGCACCTCGGCCACCGGTACGCGCAGCGGCCCGGCGTCGGTGGACAGAGTGATGTGGGTCTCGCTCAGCTCCACGAGCTCGCCGAGCGCGTCGGAGAACAGCGTGCGGCCCTCGCGAATCCCCACAATCCGGCGGACCACGATCCGGTGTCCCACGTCCTGCTGTCGGAGCACGATCGACCCCCTCCCCGGCGAGATACTAGGCTCTTACCGTTGCGGTTGATCGCGACGAGTCTTGCGGAGGAGAAGACCGGTGACCTACATCATCGCCGAGCCGTGCGTGGATGTGCTCGACAAGGCATGCATCGAGGAGTGCCCGGTCGACTGCATCTACGAGGGCAACCGGATGCTCTACATCCACCCCGACGAGTGCGTCGACTGTGGTGCCTGTGAGCCGGTCTGCCCGGTGGAAGCGATCTTCTACGAGGACGACGTCCCGGAGCAGTGGAAGGACTACACCGGGGCCAACTACGAGTTCTTCGAGGATCTGGGCTCGCCCGGGGGCGCCTCGAAGATCGGCAAGGTGGAGAAGGACGCCACCTTCGTCGCCGCGCAGCCGCCGCGCGGCGAGGGCCACTGAACCGGCGCTCGCCGGTCTCGGCACGGCTGCCCGACTTCACCTGGGACACCCTGGACGCCGCGGCCGCCACGGCCGCGGCGCACCCGGGCGGTCTCATCAACCTGTCGATGGGCACGCCGGTCGACCCGGTGCCGGAGCTGATCCGCCGGGCCCTGGCCGACGCGTCGAACGCGCCGGGCTACCCGCTGACCGCCGGTACGCCCGCCCTGCGGGACGCGATCGCGGCGTGGGTCGCGCGGGCCTGCGGCGCGGGCGTCGACGGCCTGGGTGTGCTGCCGACGATCGGCTCCAAGGAGCTGGTGGCCTGGCTGCCCACGCTGCTCGGGCTCGGCCCCGGTGACGTCGTGGTGGTGCCGTCGGTGGCCTACCCGACCTACGAGGACGGGGCCCGGCTGGCCGGCGCGACGACGGTACGCACCGACTCGCTGACCGCGCTGGGCCCGGATCCCCGGGTCCGCCTGGTCTGGGTCAACTCGCCCGGTAACCCGACCGGCCGGGTGTTGCCCGCCGCCCACCTGCGCAAGGTGGTCGAGTGGGCGCGCGAGCGCGGTGCGGTGGTCGCCAGCGACGAGTGCTACCTGCCGCTTGGCTGGGACGCCGAGCCCGTCTCGGTGCTCTCGCCCGAGGTGTGCGGCGGCTCGTACGACGGCGTGCTGGCGGTGCACTCGCTGTCCAAGCGCTCCAACCTGGCCGGCTACCGGGCCGGTTTCGTCGCCGGTGACCCGGCGCTGGTGGCCGAGCTGCTCAAGATCCGCAAGCACGCGGGTCTGATCGTGCCGGCGCCGGTGCAGGCCGCGATGGTGGCCGCGCTGGGCGACCAGGAGCACGCCGACGCCCAGCGGGAGCGCTACCGCGTCCGGCGGGAGAAGCTGCGCGCGGCGTTCACCGCCGCCGGCTTCACCGTCGAGCACTCGGAGGCCGGGCTCTACCTCTGGCTCACCCGGGACGAGGACTGCTGGGAGACAGTGGACTGGCTGGCCCGCCGGGGCATCCTGGTGGCCGCCGGTGTCTTCTACGGCCCGGCCGGCGCCCGGCACGTCCGGGTGGCCCTCACCGAGTCCGACGAGCACGTGGACGCGGTGGCCGGGCGGCTCGCCGAGGCCTGACGTGGCGGGCGGGCTGGCGCGGGCGGCGGTGGTCGGCACCGGGCTGATCGGCGGTTCGGTGCTGCTGCGGCTGCACGCCGCCGGGCTGGACGTCGCCGGCTGGGATCCCGATCCGGCGGCCCGCCGGCAGGTACGCGACCGGGGCGTCGACGCGCCCGACACGCTCGAGGAGGCGGTCACCGGCCGGGACGTGGTGTTCCTCTGCGGCCCGCTGCCCACGCTGCCGGCGACGCTGGCCCGGGTCGCCGCCGTGACCGACGACGACTGCGTGCTCACCGACGTGGGCAGCGTCAAGGCCGAGGTGAGCACCGCCGCCACCGTGCAAGGGCTCGGGCACCGGGTCGTACCGGGCCACCCGATGGCCGGCGCGGATCGGGCCGGAGCGGGCGCGGCCGGCCCGGACCTGCTCGACGGCGCCGCTTGGGTGCTCTGCCCGGGGCCGGCCGGCCTGGGCGCGTTCCGGCGGCTGGCGGTGCTGCTGGTGGACGTCTTCCACGCCCGGGTGGTGCCGATGTCCGCCCCGGAGCACGACGGCGCCGCCGCGCTCGCCTCGCACGTACCGCACGTGCTGGCGGGAGCGCTGGCCGGCACCGTGCACCGGTCGGCGTTGCGGGACGCGGTGCTGACGCTCGCCGCCGGCAGCTTCTCCGACGGCACCCGGGTCGCCGGTGGGCCGCCCGAACGGACCGCGAACATGCTGCTCGGCAACCGGGACCGCGTCCTCGCCGAACTGGACGCGCTCGGCGCGTTCCTGAGCGAGCTGACCGAGGCGCTGCGCGGTGGCGACGCGGGTGCGCTGGCGGACCGGTTCGCCGAGGGACGGGACGTCCGCGCGACCCTGCGGGCGCGTACGTTCAGCACGCACCGGCGGGAGTTCCCGGCCGCCGCCGACCACGCGGGCGAGCTGGCGTACCTGCGGGAGCTGGGCGCGGCGGGCGGTCACCTGAGCGGGGTACGGGAGGCGGCCGGCGCGGTCACCTACATGGGGCACCTGCCGGCCACCCCGCCGTTAGGCTGAGCGGCATGGCTGACGCACCGGTCGTGGCGGTACGCGGTGAGGCGTACCGGGAGGTGGCTCCCGAGCTGGCCCGGTTCACGGTGACGGCGGTGGCGCGCGACCGGGACCGGGAGACCACGCTGACCCGGCTGGCCGAACGGGCCGCCGCGGTGCGCGCGCTGCTCGACGCGGCCGAGCCGGCGGTGGAGCGCCGGGAGACCGGCCAGGTCCACGTCTGGCCGGTGACGAAGCGCGCCGGCGAGCGGGTGGTGGCCTACCAGGGCAGCGTGAGCACCACCGTCACGACCACCGACTTCACCGCGCTCGGCGAGCTGATGCTCCGCCTGGCCGACCAGGAGCAGGTCGAGGTGGCCGGGCCGGTGTGGTCGCTGCGTCCGGACAGCCCGGCCTACCGGGAGGCGCGGCAGGCCGCCATCGCCGACGCGCTGGTCCGGGCCCGGGAGTACGCCGAGGCGCTCGGCGCCCGGGTGATCGCGCTGCGCGAGCTGTCCGACACCGGGATGAGCGCCGGGCCGCCGATGATGATGGTCGGGGCGGCGTACTCGCGCTCCGGCGAGCCGGAGCGCGAACTGGAACTGGACCCGGCGCCGCAACCGGTGCAGGCGGCGGTCGAGGCGCGGTTCACCATCAGCGAGCCGGTGCTGGGCTGATGCCGGCGGCGGAGGTGCTCGGGCTCGACGAGCTGGTCGTCCGGGCGCGCGCGCTGGCCGAGGCCGGTCCGCGTCAGCTGCTCGGCATCGCCGGCGCGCCCGGTGCGGGCAAGTCCACCCTGGCGGGACGGATCGTGGCCGCGCTCGGCCCGGTCGCCCGGCTGGTCCCGATGGACGGCTTCCACCTGGCCGGGTCGGCGCTGGAACGGCTCGGCCGGGCCGGGCGCAAGGGCGCGCCGGACACGTTCGACGTCAACGGCTTCGTCTCCGTGCTGCGCCGGTTGCGCCGGCTGGAACCGACGTCGGTGTGGGTGCCGGAGTTCCGCCGCGACCTGGAGGAGCCGGTCGCCGGGGCGATCGAGGTGCCGCCCGAGGTGCGCCTGGTGGTCACCGAGGGCAACTACCTGCTGCTGCGGGACGACCCGTGGGAGGAGGTGCGCACCCTCGTACACCGGATCTGGTTCCTGGACCTGGACGCGGAGCTGCGGCTGCGCCGGCTCACCGCGCGCCACGAGGCGTACGGGAAGTCGCCGGAGCAGGCCCGCGCCTGGGCGCTCGGCAGCGACGAGGAGAACGCCCGGCGGGTGGCCGGCACGGCCGAGTACGCCGACCTGGTGGTACGCCTGGCCGACCCGCCGCAGGCGTGACGCGGCCGACCCGCCGCCGCAGTGGCGCACGGTCAGCCGGTCCGCTGGCGCGGCGACGGCACGGTGCGGCGCAGCAGCCGCGCCACCACCGCCCGTTCGCGGGTGAACTCCACCGCCTCCGGGTAGCCGCTGTGGCTGCGGATGGGCGGGTCGGCCACCTCGCCGCCGGACGGGTGCAGCGCCTCCGGGTCGGCCACCGGCACGTCCCGTTGACCGGCGCTGACCTGCCAGCCCAGCGGGTCGGTGTCCCGCCAGAAGTTCGTCCAGGCCACATGCCCCCCGGGCCAGGTGAGCGCACCGGCCAGCGCCCGCAGCCGTTCCGGCCCGAAGTAGGACGGGAAGACCCGCCCGTAGAGCCGGGTGAGCTGGCAGCCGTAGGAGAAGAACCAGGTTCGCCGCCGCCACCGGCGGGGCAGTTGCAGCAGTACCGCGGCGCAGATGACGGTGCCCTGGCTGTGCCCGGAGAGGATGACGCCGTCCATCCGGTCGCCGTGGTGCGGCGGCAGCGCCAGCAGGCCCGCCACCCGGGTCTGGAGTTCCGGTACGGCGCGTTCGGCGTAGCTGGGCGGCGCGAGCGGATGCGCGGCCCGGGGCCAGAACGTGCACACGTCCCAGATCACGCCGACCGAGCGGCGTACCGAGTCGGTGCGGTAGACGAGCAGCCCGAGCGCCGCCATCACCACCGGCAGCCAGCCGAGGAGCGCGTCGCCGCGCTCGGCGGTCCAGTGGATGGCGGTATGCCAGCCGGACGGGGACAGCGGGCTGGGCCGCTCGCCGGACAGGGCGGCGGCGCAGCAGAGGGTGACCAGGACGGCGCAGAACGCGGCGTAGCAGCCCAGCAGCCGTACCGCGTGCTCGCCGATCAGCCGGTGCAGCGCCCGGTAGGTGCTGACGTCGCGGCAGCGCCGCAGGTCGTGTGCGGACAGGCCGGGGGTGGCGGCCAGCCGGGCGTACTCCACCCGGCGCAGCCGGTGCAGCAGGACGACGGCTCGGATCAGCAGTCCGATCAGCGCGGCCAGGCCGATCGCGCAGGCCAGCCCGGCCCAGAAGACGGCCAGTGGCGGCACGACCCGGCTCGGGCCGCTCGGCTCGGCCGACGCGTCGAGCCGGTCGCTGACCCAGTAGAGCAGCCCGGCGCAGTACGCCACCGCCATCATCCAGCCGAATCCGGCGATGACGGCCGGGGCGCAGCCGCGCCAGGCGAGATCGGTGTACGCGCCGAGCGGCTGGGTCGGCACCGCCGGTCGCAGGCGGGGCAGGAACAGTCCGGCGGCGGCCAGCGCGACGGCCGGAGCGACGAGAACCCAGGTGCGCACCTCGCCCGGCGCGGCGGGCAGCACGGGCAGCCCGCGTTCGATCCAGGTCGCGCCGACCGGCAGCAGCACCATCCCGGCGACGGGGCCGATCAGCGCCCGGCGACCGGAGCGGTTCGCCGCGGCGATGGCGAGCAGCAACAGCACCTGGTACGCGAGCAACCACGCGACAGCCGTGTCGTACCCGGGCAGTGACCTGTCGGTGCGGCAGCCGGCGGTGACCGGCTGCGCCGTGCACCCGTCCGGCGGCCGGTACGCCGACAGCGGCTGCCCGGCCGCCCCGTCGGGGAGCAGCAGCAGGGTGAACGCCCCGATCAGTCCGAGCGCGGTGAGCGCCACGACCGCCGCGCTCCACCGGCCGAGCGGGGTGGCGCCCTGCCGCCGGCTGAGCCACGGCCGGGCGACGGCTACCACGGCGATCACCACCACGGCGGCGAGCAGCGCCACTGTGGGCCAGGCGACGGCGGCCCGTACACCTCGTGGCGGGTCCATGATCATCACGGCGGCGACCGGTACGGCGGCGGCGCTGACCGCCCCGGTGCACAGGTGCAGCACGGCGGTCCGGCGCAGTTGCCCCTCCCCGTTCCAGAACGTCGGGTCCTGGAGCGGGTTCCGTGGGGGTTCACGCGGGTCCGGCCGTCCGTCCGGCTCGCCGTCCTCCCGGGCCGGCGCGTGGTGGTGCGGGTCCGCGGGCATCTGCGCCTCGTACTGGTAGGTGCGGAAGGCGACGAGCCCGATCCCGGCCAGCACGAGCAGTGGCAGCAGCAGCCCGAGCGCGAGCGTCCGGGTGCCCTCACGCCACCAGGGGTCGCCGAGGAACTCCCACGGCCCGGGTATCTTGCCGAGGCAGTCCGCCCCGACGCACTGCCAGGCGATGAGGTCCACGCCCACGCCGGTCACCGTGACGACGAGCGTGCAGGTCAGGCTCAGGCAGAACAGGCGGATGAGCCAGGCGGTGATGCCGGACCGGCTGGCCCAGCGTTCCTGGTCCGGGTCGGGCGGGATGCCGGCGCGGGCGTGCAGCGCGACGTTCGCCAGCGCGAAAGGGAGCATCAGCGTCCACAGCGCCCGTTCCACGTCCCGCCGGGTCCGCGCGCCGGAGGTCAACTGCCCCCAGCTGTACGCCTCGACGGTGATCGGGTCGTCCCGGCCCGCTGCGCTGGACCGGTAGAAGCCGGTGGTCTGACCGCCGGCGACAAGTGTTGGTTGCGCACCGTCACCGTTGGCGCCGGCGGTCAGGCCGAGCAGCTGATCCGGCGGGGTGTTGGAGACCCCGTGCACCCGCAGTTCGAGAACCCGTTCCATTGTGCCTCCCGGTAAACGCGCTACTACCCAGAGTGCGCGACGGGGCGGGAATCCGCATCCGCTGGAACGGTTGTTTCCGCAGCTCAGGACGGCTGGTCGAGGTTCCTGATCGGGCGGGCGGGGTTGCCCACCGCCACCACGTTCGCCGGCAGGTCGC
The DNA here is from genome assembly GCF_049538395.1 of Micromonospora sp. AB353. Classification (NCBI taxonomy): domain Bacteria; kingdom Bacillati; phylum Actinomycetota; class Actinomycetes; order Micromonosporales; family Micromonosporaceae; genus Micromonospora; species Micromonospora sp. AB353. The sequence goes on from NZ_JBMVFV010000011.1 coordinate 15,840, forward strand.
GCGTCACGACCGCGCCGGCGCCGACCACCGTGTTCTCGCCGATGGTCACTCCGGCCAGCACGATCACCCCGCCGCCGAGCCAGACGTTGTCACCGATGGTGATCGGTTGCGCGGACTCCCACTTGGCTCGGCGCGCCTCCGGTTCCACCGGGTGGGTCGCGGTGAGCAGTTGCACGTTCGGTCCGATCTGGACGTCCGCGCCGATGGTGATGCGGGCGACGTCGAGGAACACCGCGTTGAAGTTGACGAACGTCCGCGCGCCGATGTGCGTCTGGTGTCCGTAGTCGCAGTACAGCGGCGGCCGGATCCAGGCGTCCTCGCCGAGCGAGCCGAGCAGTTCGCGCAGCGCGGCGAGGCGGCCCGCCGGATCGTCGGCGGCGCTGCGGTTGAAGCGTTCGCTGAGCCGGGCCGCCCGTTCCAGGTCGGCGATGATCGCGGGATCGTCGGCGATGTACTGCTCGCCGGCCAGCATCCGATCCTTCATGGAGGTCATCGTTCGATCGTCCCGGCCCGCTCCGGTGGGTGGCGGCGATTCCGTCGGATCGGCGACTTCCCGATGCATACGCGGTATGCAATCCTGATATCCGCGTCGATGTGTCTCTCATCGATGAAACGTTCGACGAAGGAGGAAGGTTGCTCCGGAACCGCAGAAAGCTGACGGCGTTCGGCCTCGGCCTGACGCTGGCGCTCGGCCTGCCGGTGCCCGCGCTGGCCGCCGCGCCCACGACGCCGACCGGCCCGTCCGCCCGTACCGGGCCGTCCGCCCCCGCCGGCGTCCCACCGGTCACCGTCACCCTGATCACCGGCGACCGGGTCACCGTCGCCTCGGGCGGCCGTGCCGCGGTACGCCCCGGCACCGGCCGCGCCGGCATCCAGTTCCTGGTCGGACGGGAGCGCGACCGGCTCACCGTGACGCCGCAGGACGCGCTCCCGCTGGTCCGCGCCGGCAAGCTCGACCGGCGCCTGTTCGACGTCAGCGGGCTGATCGAGGCCGGGTACGACGACGCGCGGCGCGGCAGCGTACCGCTGCTCGTGACGTACCGGCCAGGGGTTACCCGGCGGACGGCGGCCCCGCTCGCCGGCGTGCGGGTGACCCGCGACCTGCCGGCGATCGCCGGCGCGGCGGTCGTCGCCGACAAGGGTGACACCGGGGCGCTCTGGAAGGCGGTGAGCGCCGACCGCTCCGGTGCCCGGCTCGACGCGGCGGGGGGTGTCGACCGGATCTGGCTGGACGGCCGGCGGCGGCTGACACTCGACCACAGCGTGCCGCAGATCGGCGCGCCGACCGCGTGGGCGGCCGGCTATACCGGTAAGGGCGTGCGGGTCGCGGTGCTCGACACCGGCGTCGACCTCAGCCACCCGGACCTGGCCGGCAAGGTCGCCGAGTCGCGCAACTTCACCGAGGAGGCGGACCCGGACGACATCGTCGGGCACGGCACGCACGTGGCCTCCACCATCGCCGGCAGCGGCGCCGCCTCGGGCGGGAAGTACCGGGGTGTGGCGCCGGACGCCACGCTGCTGTCCGGGAAGGTCTGCGAGGTCTACGGCTGCACCGAGTCGGCCATCCTGGCCGGCATGCAGTGGGCCGCTGCCGAACAGCACGCCACAGTGGTCAACATGAGCCTCAGCGGCGGCGACACCCCCGAGGTGGACCCGCTGGAGGAGGCGGTCGGAACGCTCACCGAGCAACACGGGACGCTGTTCGTGATCTCCGCCGGCAACGACGGCGCCGACGGCTCGGTCGGCTCGCCGGCCACCGCCGACGCCGCGCTCGCGGTCGGCGCGGTCGACCGGGACGACGCGCTCGCCGACTTCTCCAGCCGCGGTCCCCGGGTCGGCGACGGGGCGATCAAGCCGGACATCACCGCGCCGGGTGTGGAGATCGTGGCCGCGCGGGCCGCGCACGGCCAGATCGGCGACCCGGTGGGGGACCGGTACGCCTCGCTGTCCGGCACGTCGATGGCCGCCCCGCACGTGGCCGGCGCGGTCGCGCTGCTCGCCCAGCAGCACCCCGGCTGGACGCCCGAGCGCTACAAGGCGACGCTGATGGCCTCGGCGAAGCCGCACCCGGACCAGACCGCGTTCCAGCAGGGCGCGGGCCGGGTCGACGTCGCCCGCGCGATCACCCAGCAGGTGACGAGCGAACCGGCCTCCGTCTCGTTCGGCGTGGCGGCCTGGCCGCACACCGACGACAAGCCGATCAGCCGGACGGTCACCTACCGCAACGGCGGGACCGCCCCGCTCACGCTCGACCTGAGCACGCAGTTCACCGGACCGGGCGGGCGGACCGCGCCGGCCGGCATGCTGACCCTCAGCACCTCCCGGCTCACCGTTCCGGCGGGCGGCAGCGCCCAGGTGACGGTGGTGATCGACACCCGGCTCGGTGGCGCCGACGGCTACTGGACCGGCCGCCTGCTCGCCCGCGCCGGCGACACGGTGGCGGTGACCCCGCTCGCGGTCGACCGCGAGGTGGAGAGCTACGACCTGACCGTGACCCACCGCAACCGCTCCGGTGCCCTGACCGACGGCTACTACACCGTTCTGCTCGGGCTCGACGCCGGTAGCTACCGGGACGTCTACGGCGCCGGCGGCGAGACCCGGATCCGGGTGCCGAAGGGCCGGTACGGCGTACAGAGCCTGATCTTCGTCGACGGTGACCAGGGCTGGTCGGAGGTCTCCTTCCTGGCCCAGCCGGAACTGGTGGTGGCCGGGAACCAGCGGCTCACGCTGGACGCCCGGCGGGCGAAGCCGATCCGCACCACGGTGCCGCAGCGCGGCGCGGCGCCACTGCTGATCGACCTCACCGCGGCCTGGGGATTCGGCGACTACTACAACAGCTTCGGGCTGTGGACCGACAGGTTCGAGGGCCTCTACTCGGCCCAGATCGGCCGCACCGTCTCCGACAGGGTCTTCGTCGGCGCGCTCGCCAGCCAGTGGGCCGAGCCGACAGCGCCCGAGCGCAGCCCGTACTTCTACGGCCTGAACGACCTGTTCCCGGGCCGGTTCCCGACCGGCTTCGTCCGGCACTACCGGCCGGCCGACCTGGCCACCGTCACGAACCGGTTCGCCGCCGGCTACGCCGGGATGGAGAACGAACTGGTCGTCTACGCGGAGCGCGACTACAACATGGGCGGCTCGGCGATCGTCGTGCCCGTCCAGGTGCCGGGCAAGCGGATCGACCACCTCAGCGTCACCCGCACCCGCTGGAGTGCCGAACTGGCCTTCGGTGAGCGGTCCGAGGAGGGCTGGCTGGAGCCGCGGGCGGCGCTGGAACGAGTGCCGACCCGCTACCGGGCCGGGCACACCTACCGGGACGAGTGGAACAAGGCCCCGTTCGGCCCGTCGTTCCCGCAGCCGCAGTGGCCGGAACAGGGCATCACGCGGACCGGCGACACCGTCATCGTCTCGCTGCCGGTGCACAGCGACGCGGCCGGGCACCCGGGCGGCTCGCTCAACGACACCGAGCACACCCGGCTCTACCGCAACGGCAAGCTGGTCGACGAGTCGCCCTACCCGGGGTACGGCGAGTTCACCGTGCCGCCGGGAACGGCGAACTACCGGGTGGAGACCAGTGCGACGCGCGGCTTCACCGACCTGAGCACCGAGGTGTCGGCGAGCTGGACGTTCCGCTCCAAGCGGGTGCCGGGTGACGTACCGGCCCGGCTGCCGGCCATGGCGGTCCGGTTCACCCCGCCACTGGCGGTGGACAGCTCCGCCCCGGCGGGCCGGACGTTCACCGTGCCGGTGACCGTGCAACGTCAGCCCGGTGCGCCGTCCGGCCGGGTCGTGGCGCTCACCGTCGACGTCTCCTACGACGGTGGGAAGACCTGGCAGAAGGCGGCGCTGAAGAAGCAGGGCGGGGCGTGGACGGCCACCGTCCGGCACCCGGCCGGCCCGGGGTACGCGTCGCTGCGGGCCACCGCCCGGGACGACGCCGGCAACACAGTGACCCAGCGGATCATCCAGGCGTACCGCCTGCGGTGAGCCGGCCGTCCGGGTCCGCGCGCGCCGCGCGGACCCGGACGGGGGTACGGCTCAGTCGTTGGCGTGCAGCGCCGCGTTGAGCGTGATGCCCTGGCCGGTACGAGGCTTCGCCTCCAGCGCGCCGGTCACCGAGTTGCGCCAGAACAGCAGCCCGTCGACGCCGGACAACTCGCGGGCCTTGACCGTCCGGCCGTCCGGCAGGGTGATCTTCGAGGCGGCGGTGATGTAGCAGCCGGCCTCCACCACGCAGTCGTCGCCGAGCGTGATGCCGACACCGGCGTTCGCGCCGACCAGGCTCCGCTCACCGATGCGCACCTTCTCCGTGCCGCCGCCGGAGAGCGTGCCCATGATCGAGGCGCCACCGCCGATGTCGGAGCCGTCGCCGACCACCACGCCCTGCACGATCCGGCCCTCGACCATCGAGGTACCCAGCGTGCCCGCGTTGAAGTTGACGAAGCCCTCGTGCATCACGGTGGTGCCGGCGGACAGGTACGCGCCCAGCCGGACCCGGTCCGCGTCGGCGATCCGCACCCCGGACGGCACCACGTAGTCGGTCATCCGGGGGAACTTGTCCACCCCGTACACGGACAGGTGGCGGCCGGCGGCCCGCTCGATGACGCGCAGCTCGTCCACCCGCTCCGGCGGGCACGGCCCGGCCGACGTCCAGGCCACGTTCGCCAGCTTGCCGAAGATGCCGTCGAGGTTCAGCTCGTTCGGTCGCACCAGGCGGTGGGAGAGCAGGTGCAACCGCAGGTACGCGTCGGCGGCGTCCTTGATCGGGTCGTCCAGCGAGCCGATCAGCGTGGTCACCTCGACAGTGCGCAACCCGGGCAGCGTCCGCTCGCCGATCGCACCCGGCGGCAGGTCGAGCACGTCGGCCCGGTCCTCGCCGGGCACCAGCGGCAGCTCGCCCAGGCCCAGTTTGCCGGTCGGGTACCAGGTGTCGAGCACCTGGTCCTGCGCGGTGACGGTGGCCAGGCCGATACCCCAGGCGGATGGTGCGGACGTCACGGTGACACCTCTCTGCTCCGGCGGCGGCGTCCGCCGCTGCTCGCGGCCGGGGGCGCGGCACGTGTTCCTCGCGCCCACCGAGGATGACGGTACCGTGCGAGACATGCAGAACCCGTTGACCCCCGAGGTCCTGGCCGATCCGGTGGCGCTCACCCGCGCCCTGGTCGACATCGAGTCGGTATCCCTCAACGAGAAGGCCATCGCCGACTGCGTGGAGGAGGTGCTGCGCGGTGTGCCGCACCTGACCACCTACCGGCACTCGAACACCGTGATGGCCCGTACCGACCTGGGCCGGGCACAGCGCGTGGTGCTCGCCGGCCACCTGGACACCGTTCCGCTCAACGGCAACTTCCCCTCGACCATGCGCGGCGACCTGATGTACGGCTGCGGCACCTCCGACATGAAGTCCGGCGTCGCGTTCGCGCTGCACCTGGCGGTGACGCTGCCCGACCCGCGCTACGACGTCACGTACTTCTTCTACGAGGCCGAGGAGATCGAGTCGAAGTACAACGGCCTCACCCTGGTCGCGCAGAGCCACCCGGAGTGGCTGGAGGCCGACTTCGCGGTGCTGCTGGAGCCGACGTACGGGATCGTCGAGGCGGGCTGCCAGGGCACCATGCGGGCGGTGGTCACCACGCACGGCGAGCGGGCCCACGCGGCGCGCTCCTGGCACGGGGTGAACGCCATCCACGGCGCGAGCGAGGTGCTGCGGCGGCTGACCGCGTACGAGGCCCGCCGGGTGACGATCGAGGGCTGCGACTACCGCGAGGGTCTCAACGCGGTGCGGATCACCGGCGGGGTGGCCGGCAACGTCATCCCCGACCGCTGCGAGATCGAGATCAACTACCGGTACGCGCCGGACCGCGACCCGGCGGGCGCCGAGGCGCACCTGCGCGAGGTCTTCGCCGGCTTCGAGCTGGAGGTCACCGACGCGGCGGCCGGCGCGCCGCCCGGGCTGGAGAGCCCGGCGGCGCAGGAGTTCCTGGCGGCGGTCGGTGCCGCGCCGATCGGCAAGCTGGGCTGGACGGACGTGGCGCGGTTCGCGGCCATGGGCATTCCCGCGCTGAACTTCGGCCCCGGCGACCCGAACCTGGCGCACCACAAGGACGAGCACGTCGAGCTGACCAAGATCCGGGACGGCGCGGCGACGCTGCACCGCTGGCTGGCCCCGGCCTGACGCGCGGCGACCACCGGGGTCCGCGCCCGCCGCGCGGGCCCCGGTGATCGTCAGACGGTCGTCGTCAGGGGTGCTTCCGCCTCGCCGGTCTCGCCGGTCAGGTCGGACCGGTGGGTCTCCATCATCCGGGCGCGGCGGCGCTCGGCCACCACGTCACGGATCCGCCGCTGCATCTGACGGCGGATCCGGATCATCTCGCTGTTACTGATCAACGCTGGCTCCTCCCCCGAAGGCGCGTCGCCCGGGGTATACCGGGTATGTGAATAGTAAGACGTACGTGCGACCGAATTAGTTGCCCGGATCCCAAAGATTTCTCCGGCTCCCGGGCCTGCGCGCCGCGCCGGAGCCCCTCTACTACGGTGAGCCCATGGGCGAGAGCAGGGGAATGTCGGCCGGGCACGGCCAGCGGGAGGAGCGGAACCGGGGAGAACGGCACCGTGGCGCGGTGACGCTGCGCAACCGGGCGATTCCGACGAGTACGGCCGACCAGCGGCTGCTCGACTCCCGGGGACGCAGCGACTGGAAGACCAAGGACGCCTGGCGCGCGCTGCGGATCCTCTCCGAGTTCGTCGAGGGCTTCGACACCCTCGCCGACCTGCCCCCGGCGGTCAGCGTCTTCGGCTCCGCCCGCAGCAAGCCGGACAGCCCGGAGTGCCGGATGGCCGAGGAGCTGGGCGGCGCCCTCGCCCGGGCCGGGTACGCGGTGATCACCGGCGGCGGTCCCGGCGTGATGGAGGCCGCCAACCGGGGCGCCGGTGAGGCCGGCGGCCTCTCCGTCGGGCTCGGCATCGAGCTGCCGTTCGAACAGGGCCTCAACGACTGGGTCGACCTGGCCATCGACTTCCGCTACTTCTTCGCCCGCAAGACCATGTTCGTCAAGTACGCCCAGGCGTTCGTGGTGCTCCCCGGCGGCTTCGGCACCCTGGACGAGTTGTTCGAGGCGCTCACCCTGGTGCAGACCGGCAAGGTGACCCGCTTCCCGGTCGTGCTGATGGGCACCGACTACTGGCGCGGGCTGCTCGACTGGCTGCGCGGCACCATGGCCGCCGAGGGCAAGATCGGCCCGTCCGACCTCGACCTGATCCGCCTCACCGACGACGTCAACGAGGCGGTCCGGCACATCGTCGAGGCCGAGGCCGTGCTCTCCGCCGAGCAGGAGGCGGTCCGCGAGGAGGCGGTCGCCCGGGTGGCCGCCGACCAGCGCGCCGCCGCCGAGGCCGCCCCCGAGGGCCCGGCTGGACGGAGCTGACCCGTGGCCAACGTCTGTGTCTTCTGCGCGTCCTCCCGTACCCTCGACGCCCGCTGGCTGGCGCTGGCCACCGAGACCGGTGAGGAACTGGCGCGGCGCGGCCACACGCTGGTCAGCGGCGGCGGCTGTGTCGGGATGATGGGCGCCGTGGTGCAGGGCGCGCGGGCGGCCGGCGGTCGCACCGTCGGCGTCATCCCGCAGTCCCTGGTCGACCTGGAGGTCGCCGACCTGGACTCCGACGAGTTGCTGGTGACCGACAGCCTGGCCAGCCGCAAGACGCTGATGGACGAGAAGTCCGACGCGTTCGTGGCGTTGCCCGGTGGTCTCGGCACGCTCGACGAACTGTTCGAGGTCTGGACGACAGCCACCCTGGCCCTGCACGCCAAGCCGATGGTGATCGTCGACGTGGACGGCTTCTACCGGCCGCTGCTCGACTGGATCCGCGGGCTCGGCGAGCAGCAGTTCCTCAAGCCGGCCGCGCTGGACCTGCTGCTGGTGGCAGACAGCGTCCCCGCCGCCCTGGACCTGATCGACACCCGCCTCACCTGACGCGCGCCCGGTCGGCCCGTCCTTGTTCACCACCGTCTCGGCGGGCTTGATCGACACCATTTCGGGGAGGTGGTGGTGTCCGGGCCGGTGTGATGTGGCCACTTCCCCGTGGTGGTGTTGATCTAGGGGTGGGATGCCGCCACTTCGCCGAGGTGGCGTGAACGCATGGAGCCGGGCGTGGGGTGGAGCCGGCAATGGTGCGCGCTGCGGGCAAGGTGAGCTGGTGACGGGCGGGCCGGCGGTCGGTTTCCGGGTGTCGTACCGGCGTGGTGGGATGTCGGTGATGCAGGCGTACCGGTTGGTGCGCCGGCCCGGCGGCCTGGGGGCGGGGGTCACCCATGACGCCGGGGCGGGGCAGGGGGTGGGTCGGTCCGGTGGATCGGCCGATGCGGAGCCGCGATCCGGGGGGTCGGCGGGCGATGCCGCGCACCCGCAGACCGCCGCGCACCCGCAGACCGCCGCGCCGCCCGAAGGCGCTTCGCCGCAGAACGAGACCGGCGCGTCGCCACCGTCGGCTGCTTCGGCGGGGATCGGGGCCGGGGAGGGCACGAACGTTTCGTGCCGGGCCGACGCGGTGCAGGCCGAGGTGGTCGCGCACACCGACGGGCCCATGCTCGTCGTGGGCGGTCCCGGCACCGGCAAGACGACGACGCTCGTCGAGGCGGTCGCCGCCCGCGTGGCCGAGGGCGTCGACCCGGAGCGGATCCTCGTGCTCACCTTCGGCCGGCGCGGCGCCACCGAACTGCGCCACCGGATCGAGGCGCGGATCGCCGGCGACGGACACCGCGTGGTCCGCGAGCCGCTGGTGCGTACGTTCCCGGCGTACGCCTTCGGGCTGCTGCGCCGCGCGGCGGCCGAACGCGGCGAACCCTCGCCCCGGCTGCTCACCGGCCCCGAGCAGGATCTGATCATCCGCGAGCTGCTCGACGTGGTGGGGGAGGAACCAGGCGACGACCCGGTCGGCTGGCCGGAGGATCTGCGCCCCGCGCTGCGTACCCGGGCGTTCGCCCAGCAGCTCCGCGACCTGCTGATGCGTGCCGCGGAGCGCGGCGTCGGGCCGGTCGAGCTGGCCCGGCTGGGCGAGAAGCTGGGCCGCGCCGACTGGCCGGCCGCCGCGCGCTTCCTACGGGAGTACGTCGCCGTGCTCGCCCTGCGCGACGTGAGCAACCGGGGCTCGGTGGCGTACGACCCGGCGGAGCTGGTGCGTGCCGCCACCGGCATGCTGCTCGACGATCCGGAGCTGCTCGCCGCCGAGCGCCGCCGCCTGGCCCACGTGTACGTCGACGAGCTGGCCGACACCGACCCGGCCCAGCTCGACCTGCTCGCCGTGGTGACCGGAGGTGGGCGGTCCCTTGTCGCGTTCGCCGACCCGGACTCGTCCACGTACGCGTTCCGCGGCGCCGACCCGGCGGGCGTCACCACGTTCCCGCACCGCTTCCGCACCGCGTCCGGTGCGCCGGCGGCCCAGGTCACGATGACCACCTCGTACCGGGCCGGGCCGGAACTGCTCGCGGCGACCGCCCGGCTGGCCCGGCGGCTGCGCGGCCCGGCGGCGCACCGGCGGCTACGCCCGCTTCCCGGCGCGCCGGCCGGAACGGTGGAGGTACGGACGTTCCGGTCCGCCACCAGCGAGTCGGCCTGGCTGGCGCACGCGTTGCGCGAGGCGCACCTGCTCGACGGCGTGCCGTGGTCCCGGATGGCGGTGCTGGTCCGCTCCACCGGCCGGCAACTGCCGTCCCTGCGGCGCGCGCTGCACACCGCGGGCGTGCCGACCGTCGTACACGGCGAGGATCTGCCGCTGCACCTCCAGCCGGCGGTCGCGCCGCTGCTGCTCCTGCTGCGCTGCGCGCTCGAACCCGACCGGCTGGACGAGGAGGCGGCGGTCGCGCTGCTGCACTCGCCGCTGGGCGGCGCCGACCCGCTGGCCGAACGGCGGCTGCGCCAGGGGCTGCGGGCGCTGGCGCTGGCCGGCGGCGACCGCCGTCCGTCCGGGGAGCTGCTGGTCGAGGCGCTGCGCGAACCGGCGGAACTGGCCACCATCGAGCGCCGCTGGGCGGCGCCCGCACAGGCCGTGGCGCACCTGCTCGCGACCGCCCGGGAGACGGCCGGCCGGCCCGGCGCCACAGTCGAGGACGTGCTCTGGGCGGTGTGGCGGGAGAGCGGGCTGGCCGAACGCTGGGCCGGGGCGATCACCAGGGGGCGGGCGGCCACCGGCGAGCACGAGACCGCCCAGCGCTGGCGGGCCGAGGCCGCCGACCGTGACCTGGACGCCGTCCTCGTCCTCTTCGACGCGGCGGCCCGGTTCACCGACCGGCTGCCGGGCGCGCGTACCGAGGTGTTCCTCGACCATGTCCTCGGGCAGGAGCTGCCCGCCGACACGCTCGCCGCCGCCGCCGACCGGGGCGACGCGGTACGCCTGCTCACCGCGCACGCCGCCAAGGGGCTGGAGTGGGATCTGGTCGCGGTGGCCGGGGTGCAGGAGGGCGTCTGGCCGGACCTGCGCCTGCGCGGCAGCCTGCTCGGCTCGGAGCGGCTCGTCGACGTGCTCGCCGGTCGCGCCGACGGCGCCGGGCTGCGGGCCAGCCTGGTCGGGCAGACGTCGGCGCTGCTGGACGAGGAGCGGCGGCTGTTCCACGTGGCGATCAGCCGGGCCCGGCGGCGCCTGCTGGTCACCGCTGTCGCGTCCGCCGCCGTCGGCGGGGACGACCACGAGGAGCAGCCGAGCCGCTTCCTGCACGAGCTGGCCGCCGCCGACCCACCCGCCACCGGCGGTGGCGGCGGCCCGGCCCCGACGGGGAACGGACCGGCCGGGAACGGCCCGACAGGTACGGCCACGCGCGGGGGCACGGCAGACGGGCCGGTGCCGCACGGGGACGAGCATCCGCAGGACGGGCCGTCCGCCGCGCTCCCGGTCACCCTGCCGCCGCGAGGGCTCACGCTGTCAGCGCTGGTGGCGGAGCTGCGTACCGCCGTCACCGACCCGGCGACGCCGATCACCCGGCGGCACGCGGCGGCGGGTGAGCTGGCGCGGCTGGCCGCCGCCGGGGTGCCCGGCGCGCACCCGGAGGACTGGTGGGGGTTGCGCGGCCTCTCCGACGACCGGCCGCTGGTCGACGAGGGCGAGCCGGTGCGGGTCACCCCGTCGGCGATGGAGAGCGCGTTGCGGTGCAGCCTGCGCTGGCTGCTGGAACGGCACGGCGGCAGCGGGCCGGCCAGCGCCGCGCAGGGCGTCGGCAACCTGGTGCACGCCGCCGCGATGCTCGCGGAGGACGCCAGCGTCGACCGGGAGGCGTTGCTGGAGTACGTGGCCGCCCGGTTCGACGCGATCGAGCTGGCCGCCCGGTGGATGGCCGGTCCGGAGCGGCAGCGCGCCGAGGCGATGGTGGACAAGCTGCTGCGCTGGCTGGCCGGCAACCCGCGCCGGCTGCTCGCGATCGAGCACGAGTTCGCGGTCCGCCTCGACGACCCGGCCCGCCCGGTCGAGCTGACCGGCCGGGTCGACCGGCTGGAGGTCGACGACGAGGGGCGGCTCGTGGTGATCGACCTGAAGACCGGCAAGTCGACTGCTGTCACCGAGCGGGAGGTGGCCGAGCATCCGCAGCTCGGCGCGTACCAGGCGGCCGTGGAGGCGGGCGGGTTCGCCGAGTTCGGCGAGGAACCGGGCGGGGCCGCGCTGGTGCAGCTCGGCACCGGCGCGCGGGACGCCAAGGAGCAGACCCAGGCCGCGGCCGGGGAGGGGCCGGAGGCCGGGTGGGCCACCGCGCTGGTGCGCCGTACCGCGGACACGATGGCCGCCTCGACGTTCGCCGCCGTGGCCAACTCCAAGTGCCGGGTCTGCCCGGTACGCACCAGCTGCCCGGTCTCCGGCCAGGGCCGCCAGGTGGTCGAGCCGCCCCCGGAGAGTCAGCCGTGAGCGCGAGGAGTGAGCCGGTTTTGCGAGCCCCGCAGTCGCGAACAAGGACCGGACCATGAGCGTTCAGCCGGCGCTGTTCGGCGCCTCCGCCACGCCCGCGCCGCGTACCGCCGACGCCGGACCCCGCTACACGCCCGTCGAGCTGGCCCGGCTGCTGCGGCTGCCGGCGCCCACCCGGGAACAGGCCGCGATCATCGCCGCGCCGGTGGAGCCGCTGCTGGTGGTCGCGGGCGCCGGTTCGGGCAAGACCGAGACGATGGCCGCGCGGGTGATGTGGCTGGTCGCCAACTCCTACGTACGCCCCGAGCACATCCTCGGCCTCACCTTCACCCGCAAGGCGGCAGGTGAGCTGGCACACCGGGTCCGCACCCGGCTCGACCAGCTCATCCGGCGGCTCGGCCGGCCGGGGCGGGATCCGCACGACGACCCGCTGGCGGGCGAGCCGACCGTGTCCACGTACCACTCGTACGCCGGGCGGATCGTCACCGAGCACGGGCTGCGCGCCGGATACGAGCCGACCACCCGGCTGCTCACCGAGGCGTCCCGCTGGCAGCTCGTCGACCTGCTGGTGCGCAACTACGACGGCGACATGTCCGAGGTGGACCGGATGCCGTCGACCATCACCGACGCCGTGCTGGCGCTCGCCGGTGAGCTGGACGAGCACCTGGTCGACCCGGACGAGCTGGCCGCCTGGACCGGCCGGTTCTTCGCCGACGTGCAGTCCCGGCCGGGCCGGGTCTACGCCGACGTGCGCAAGGCGCTCCAGCTCCAGCGGACCCGGCTGAAGCTGCTACCGCTGGTGCGCGCGTACGCCCGGCGCAAGGACGACTTCGAGGCGATGGACTTCGCCGACCAGCTCGCCCGCGCGGCCCGGGTGGCCCGCGACCATCCCGGCGTCGGCGTGATCGAGCGGGACCGGTTCCGGGTGGTGCTGCTCGACGAGTACCAGGACACCAGTCACGCCCAGGTGGTGCTGCTCAACGCGCTGTTCGGCGGCGGCCACCCGGTCACCGCCGTCGGCGACCCGTGCCAGTCCATCTACGGCTGGCGGGGGGCCAGCGCCGGCACGCTCGACCGGTTCCCGGCCGAGTTCGCCCGCACCGACGGCAGCCCCGCCGACGTGCTCAGCCTGACGACGAGCTGGCGCAACCGGCCGGAGATCCTCGGCGTCGCCAACACGTTGTCGGTGCCGCTGCGGGCGGCCGGCGCGCGGGTGCCGGAACTGCACGCCGCGCTCAGCGTCCGCGACCCGATCCCGCACCGCACGCCGGGCGGGCAGGCCGGCGGCACCGTGCACTGCGCGTTGCTGGAGACGTACGCCGACGAGGCCGACTGGATCGCGGACAGCGTGCTGGCGGCCTGGCGGGGCGCGGCCGGCATGCCCGGCGCGCTGCCCGAGCACATCCCCGCCGACCGTCGCCCGACCACTGCGGTGCTGGTGCGGCTGCGCAGCCAGATCCCGGCCATCGAGGCGGCGTTGCGTGCCCGCGGGCTGCCTGTCGACGTGGTCGGCCTGGGTGGGCTGCTGGACACCCCCGAGGTACGGGACGTGGTGTGCACGCTGCGCGTGCTCGCCGACCCGACCGACGGGGCGGCGCTGCTGCGGCTGCTCACCGGCGCGCGCTGGCGAATCGGCCCGCGTGACCTGGTCGCCCTGCACCGCCGGGCCCGCGCGATCGCCCGCAGCCGGCGAGAGCTGACCGGCGACGAGGGCCCGGAGATCACCGTGGACGCGCTGGACGAGGCGACGCTGGTCGAGGCGCTGGCGGACCTGGGGCCGGCGCAGGCGTACTCGGCCGAGGGCTACGCGCGGCTGCGCTCGTACGGGATGGAGCTGGCGCTGCTGCGCTACCGGCTGGACCAGTCGCTGCCGGAACTGATCGCGGACATCGAGCGGACCATCGGCCTGGACGTGGAGGTGGCGGTCCGGGCCGGGCGGGACGGCGCGGGCGACGCCGGGCTGGCCCGCGCCCATCTGGACGCGCTCGGCGACGTGGCGGCCCGGTTCAGCGGCGAGACGCCCGGCGCCACGCTGGCCGGTTTCCTCGCCTACCTGGCCGCCGCCGAGGACGAGGAGCGCGGGCTGGCACCCGGCGAGGTCGAGGTGGTGGCCGGCGCGGTGCAGGTGCTCACCGCGCACGCCGCGAAGGGCCTGGAATGGGACGTGGTGGCGGTGGCCGGGATGACTCGGGGCGTCTGGCCGGGGCCGGTCCGCAACTCCGACCACTGGCTGGGCGGGCTGGGCGTGCTGCCGTTCCCGTTGCGCGGCGACGCGGACGGGCTGCCCGAACTGGGCCTGCCGGAGGCGGAGGACCAGCGTGGCGTGGCTCGGGCGCTGACCGACTTCACCGACGCGTGGCGGGCGCACGACGAGCGGGAGGAGCGCCGGCTGGCGTACGTGGCGGTGACCCGTCCGCGCCGGCTGCTGCTCTGCTCCGGCTACTGGTGGGGGGAGGGGACCAAGCGGTTCCGCGGCCCGTCGGTGTTCCTGCGGGAGGTGCACGACGCCTGCCTGGCCGGCGCGGACGGGCACGTGGTGGACGCGTGGACGCCGGAGCCGGCCGGGGACGCGGTGAACCCGACCACCGAGACGGTGCTGCGGGCCGAGTGGCCGGCCGACCCGCTGGGCGCCCGCCGTCCGGCGCTGACCGAGGCGGCGGCGCTGGTCCGCCGTCACCTGGCGGACCCGGAGACGGCCCGTCGCGAGGCGGCAGTGCTCGCCACCGCGGGAGCGGCGGAGGACGCCGAGGTGGCCCGCTGGCGGCGCGAGGCCGATCTGCTGCTCGTCGAGCGGGCGGAGCTGGCCCGGCAGGCCGAGGCGGTCGAGGTTGCTCTACCCGGCCAGATGTCGGTGACCCAGCTCGTGGCGTTGCGCCGCGACCCGGAGGCGCTGGCCCGGACGCTGCGCCGCCCGATGCCCACCGAGCCGACCCCGTACGCCCGGCGTGGTACCGCGTTCCACGCCTGGCTGGAGCAGCGCTTCGGCGCGGACCGGCTGCTCGACGTGGACGAGCTGCCCGGCGCGGCGGACGAGGACGCGGCCCCGGACGAGGCGCTGGTCGAGTTGCAGGAGCGCTTCCTGGCCAGCGAGTGGGCCGACCGGGTGCCGGTGGAGGTGGAGGTGCCGTTCGCCACCGTCATCGCCGGCGTCGTGATCAGGGGCCGGATGGACGCCGTGTTCGCCCGCCCGGGCGGGCGCTACGACGTGGTCGACTGGAAGACCGGGCGGCAGCCGTCCGGCCCGGAGGCCGATGCGGCGGCGGTGCAGCTGGCGGTCTACCGGCTGGCCTGGGCGGAGCTGGCCGGGGTGCCGGTGGACCGGGTGGGCGCGGCGTTCCACTACGTGCGGGACTCCGCCACCGTCCGCCCGGCGGACCTGCTCGACGCCGAGGGACTGGCCGGTCTGGTGGCCGCCGTGCCGGAAATCCCGGGGGATCTCCCGCAGCGCACGAATCCGTGATACGTTGGCCGGGTTGCAGTTTTGGTTTCCAGAGACTCTGTGTGCGCCTGGCGGATTGTGGCCCCAGGCGCTCTTTGTTGTGTCCGGAGTTCTCCGGGCGGGGCGACCAGCAGCGACAGGCACGCCGCGTATTCCACGCGCGGGGTGCTCCTCTCCGGCCCGCAACACGTGCGGGCCGACCGTTCCGTCAAGGAGACGAAACACATGGCAATTGGCACCGTCAAGTGGTTCAACGCTGACAAGGGCTTCGGCTTCATCACCCCGGACGACGGCGGCGCCGACGTCTTCGCCCACTTCTCGGCGATCCAGACCTCCGGCTACCGGAGCCTGGACGAGAACCAGCGGGTCGAGTTCGAGGTGACCCAGGGCCAGAAGGGCCCGCAGGCGGAGAACATCCGCCCGCTCTGATCTTCGGATCAACCGGCACCACCATCGCGCCCTCTCGGGCGTGGTGCACGGGCCGGCCCGCCTCTGCCGGGCCGGCCCGTCCCTTTCGGTTCGTGCTTGTGACCACCGGTGACGCCGGTGACGCGCCGCTGTCCGGCGCCCTTCCTCGACACGTGCCGCGTCGAGGAAGGCTTTCCGCATGACCACGACCCTGCCCACGTTCGCCGCCACCGGCCTGGCTCCGGCGCTCGTCTCCGAGCTGGCCGCGCAGGGCATCTCCGCGCCGTTCCCGATCCAGGCGGCCACGATCCCGGACTCGCTGGCCGGCCGGGACGTGCTCGGCCGGGGCCGTACCGGCTCCGGCAAGACCCTCGCGTTCGGGTTGCCGCTGCTGCACCGTACGGCCGGCCGCCGGGCCCGCCCGGGCCGCCCGCTGGCGCTGGTGCTCGTACCGACCCGTGAACTGGCCGCGCAGGTCACCGACGCGCTCGCCCCGTACGCCGCCACGCTCGGCCTGCGCTGCGCCACTGTGGTCGGCGGGCTCTCGCTGGGCCGCCAGGCGGCCGCGCTGCGCGCCGGCGCCGAGGTGCTGGTGGCCACGCCGGGCCGGCTGCACGACCTGATCGACAGGGGGGACGCCCGGCTGGACCAGGTGGCCATCACCGTGCTCGACGAGGCGGACCAGATGGCCGACATGGGCTTCCTGCCGCAGGTGACGAAGCTGCTGGAGCAGGTCGCGCCGGGCGGGCAGCGGATGCTGTTCTCGGCCACCCTGGACCGCGGCGTGGACCGGCTGGTCCGCCGCTTCCTGACCGACCCGGTGACGCACTCCGTCGACCCGGGCACCGCCACCGTCACCGCGATGACGCACCACGTCCTGCACCTGGACGCGGAGGACAAGCCGGCCGCGCTGGCGCACATCGCCGCCCGCGAGGGCCGCACCATCGTGTTCATCGCCACCAAGCACCGCGCCGACCGGGTGGCCCGCCAGTTGCTCGCCAAGGGCGTACGCGCGGCGGCGCTGCACGGCGGCAAGTCGCAGCCGCAGCGCACCCGCATCCTGGAGCAGTTCCGCACCGGCCAGGTCACCGCGCTGGTGGCGACCGACGTGGCGGCCCGGGGCATCCACGTGGACGGGCTGGACCTGGTCGTCAACGCCGACCCGCCCACCGAGGCCAAGGACTACCTGCACCGGGGCGGCCGGACCGCGCGGGCCGGCGAGTCGGGCACCGTGGTGACGCTCGTCCTGCCGGACCAGCGCCGCGACGTCGCCCGGCTGATGAGCACCGCGGGCATCAACCCCAAGACCACGCGGGTACGCCCCGGCGACAGCGAGCTGACCCGGCTCACCGGCGCCCGGGAGCCCTCCGGCGTGCCGGTGACCATCACCGCGCCCGCCGCCGCGCACCCCGCTCCGGGAACCCGTCCGCGCCGGCGCCCGCGCCGCCGCTGACCGCGGCCCGCGCCTGACCGGCTCGTCTCCGGTCGGGCCGGGCGTTCGCTCCTGAGTCGGGAATCAGTCGATGTTCGGTCGGCTGCCCGACTGTGCGGCCGGAACCCGCCGGTGATGCTGCTGCGCGGGGGACCGGTCGGGGGGTCGGCCGGACGCGGAGGGAGCGGTTCATGGTGGGGGAAGCCGGATCGGGCGGAGCGCGGGAAGTGGTGCTGGTGCTCGCGGTGGCGGGGGCCGGTCTGGCGCTCGCCGCGGTGGCCGCGTTCGGGCCGTGGCAGCCGTCCGACGGCGGCTCGCCGGACCGCGGCGCCGCCCGCAGCTTCACGCCCGGGATGAGCGCCCCGCAGACCCAGTAGACGCCCCGAAAAGGGGCGATGCCGGAACGGCCGGCCGCCTACGATGCGGCGGTGGACCCGTCGGTGACCGTTCGCAAAGCCCGGGCCGAGGACGCCGCCGGTATGGCGCGCGTCCACGTGCGGTGCTGGCAGGAGACGTACCGCGGGCTCATGCCGGGCGCGGTGCTCGACGATCCGGACCTCCCGGCCTTCCGGGAGCGGTTCTGGACCGCCGCGTTGACCGACGAGCGCTATCGCGAGAATCGGGCAGCGGTGGCCGAGCGGGGAGGCGAGCTGGTGGGGATCGCGATGTCGGGCCCGCCGCTCGATGCCGAGGCGGTGTGGGCGCGGCAGTTGTACGTCCTCTATGTGCACGCGGCCGACCACGGCACCGGCGCCGGGCCGGCGTTGTTGCGCGCCGTCCTCGACCAGGCGGAGCCGGCGGTGCTGTGGGTCGCCGACCCCAACCCCCGTGCCCAGGCGTTCTACCGCCGGAACGGCTTCGTGGCCGACGGTACGACGCAGGTCCAGGACGGCGTACGCGAGATCCGCATGCTCCGCGAGGCGCAGCCGCCGGCCCGGTGACCCGGCACGCGTCAGGGCGCCGTGGCCCGGTCGCTCAGCAGATCGGCGAGCGTGGTCCGGTCCACGACCAGGGCGATCGCGCCGTCCACCGCCAGCCACACGTCCCGCAGGCCGGTGGCCACGCCGTGGTAGCCGGCCCGGTCGGCGGGGATGCCGCGGACGCTCGTGATCGCACCACCGACCGCGCGCAGCACGTCGCCGACGCTGATCTCGTCCGGCGGGCGGGTCAGCGCGTACCCGCCCTCGGTGCCGCGGTGACTGTGCAGCAGGCCGGCCCGCCGCAGGTCGAGCAGGATCCCCTGGAGGAAGCTGAGCGGGATGTCCTGGCTCTCGGCCAGGCTCGCCGCCTTGACCAGCTCGCCGCCGCCGGCCGCCGGGTCGCCGGTGGTGACGGCGGCGTCGGCGACGGCGAGCATGGCCCGGAGCGCGTAGTCGGCGCGCGCGGAGATGTACACGACGTCAGTTGCCGGCCTGGTCCAGCACGCCCCAGCGCCGGCGGATCGCCTTGTCGGCGGCCCCGAACGCGGTGTCCACGAGCAGGCCCACCACCAGGATGACGATCATGATGGCCATCAGGCGTGGCGCCTCGCTCAGCTCGCGTGCGTACGTGAGCTGAGCGCCGATCGAGGTGCGGGTGGCGATGACCACCAGCAGCTCACCGGCCATCAGGCTGCGCCAGGCGAACGCCCAGCCCTGCTTGAGCCCGGCCACGATGGCGGGCAGCGCGGCCGGCGCGATCACGTACCGGTACAGGTTGAGCCCCCGGGCGCCGAGGTTGCGGCCGGCGCGGACCAGCAGCGGCGGCACGTAGTCCACGCCGTGGATGACGCCGTTGGCGACCGACGGCGCGGCGCCGAGCACCACCACGAAGAAGATCGCCTGCTCGCTGAGCTGGAACAGCAGGATGGCCAGCGGGAACCAGGCGATCGACGGCATGGTCTGCAACGCGGTGATCATCGAGCCGAGCGCGGCCCGGAGCACCTTGACCCGGGCCACGCCCAGGCCGAGCAGCAGGCCGACCGCGACCGCTGCGGCGAACCCGACCGCCGCGCGCCGGGCGGTGGTGGCGAGGCCCTCCCAGAGCGCCGAGCTGAGCAGGTAGTCCCCGAGGTCGCCGAAGACCACCGCCGGGCCGGGCAGCGCCCACGGCTCCTTCCACCCGGACCAGACCACCGCCTGCCAGATGGCGACGGTTAGCGCGAGCGCGGCGAACTTGGGCCAGGTGGCCGACCACAGGCGGCGTACCCGGGACGGGCCCTTCTCCCGGCCGGCGATCTCCAGCGCGTCGAGCCCGGAGATCTCCGCGTCGGTACGCGCCGACCCGGCGAGGGTGTCACTGGCCATGCCGGCCCACCTCCTTGCGCAGCCGGTCGGTGACCTCGGCGGCGATGGCCGAGACCTCCGGCGAGTCGATCCGCCGGGGGCGCGGCACGGCGACCTCGGTGGAGTAGATGATCCGGCCGGGCCGGCTGGAGAGCAGCACGATGCGGTCGGCGAGCCGGGCCGCCTCGCGGACGTTGTGCGTGACGAACAGGACGGTGAGCTTGCGCTCGGTCCAGATCCGCTCCAGCTCGTCGTGCAGGATGTCGCGGGTCATCGCGTCCAGTGCGCCGAACGGCTCGTCCATCAGCAGCACCGGCGTCTCCAGCGCGAGCGTGCGGGCCAGCGCGACCCGCTGCCGCATGCCGCCGGAGAGCTGGTGCGGCCGCTTGCGGCCGAACTCGGACAGGTGGACCGTGCGCAGCAGCTCGGCCACCCGCTCCTTGCGCTGGTCACGGGGGAGCCCGCGCAGCTTCAGCGGCACCTCGACGTTGCCCTCGACGGTGAGCCAGGGGAACAGCGCCGGCTCCTGGAACATCAGTCCCGGGTTGACGCCCTCGCTCAGCTCGATCGTGCCGCCGCTGACCCGGTCCAGCCCGGCTACGAGGTTGAGCAGCGTGCTCTTGCCGCAGCCGGACGCGCCGACCATGCAGACGAACTCGCCCGGGGCGACATCGAGCGACAGCCCGTCCAGCGCCAGGACCGCCTGCTCGCCCTGGCCGTACACCTTCGTCACGCCGCGCAGCGCGACCGAGCCGGTCGCGCTGCGCGGGGTCGTGCCGGTCGTCGTCACGGCTGGCTGACCTCGGCCTTGCCCTGCGCCTTGAGCACCTCGTTGAGGTACTTCAGGTCGTAGAGGCCGTTCAGGTCGACCGGCTGGGTGAGCCCGACCGCGACCGCGTGGTCCAGGCCGGTCTTCAGCGACGAGGGGATCGGGTCGTTGGTGAACTCCAGCGTCGGCCAGGCCTGCTTGATGAGCTTGAGGTCCAGCGGCTTGCCGGTGATCTTGCCGATGTGGTCGGAGATGGCCTGCTGCGCCTCGTCCGGCTTGCTGTTGACGAACTCGTTCGCCGCGACCTGGCCCTCGACCAGCTTCTTCACCACGTCCGGGTGTGCCTTGAGGAACTTGGTGCTGACCAGCAGGTTGGTGATGACGAACTTCTTGTCCGGCCACAGGTCGCGCTCGTCGACGAGCACCTTGCCGCCGGCGTTCACCAGCCGGGAGACGAACGGCTCGGGCACCCAGGCGCCGTCGATGGCGCCGCTGCCGAACGTCTCGACCGTCTGCGCGTTCTCCTGCGGCACGACCTTGACGTCGCCGCCGCCCTCCTTGGTGGTCTCCAGGCCCTTCTCCTTGAGCCAGTAGCGCAGCGCCACGTCCTGGGTGTTGCCGAGCTGCGGGGTGGCGATCTTCTTGCCGCGCAGCTGCTCCACCGAGGTGATGCCGGGCTTGACCACGAGCGCGACGCCGCCGGAGGCGGCGCCGGAGATGACCCGGACCGCCTCGCCCTTGGACTTGGAGAAGGCGTTCACCGTCGGGTTCGGGCCGATGTACGTGGCGTCGAGCGCGCCGGAGAAGACGGCCTCGATGGCGGCCGGGCCGGCGTTGAACGTCTTGGTGTCCAGCTCGACGTCGCTGCCGAGCTTCTCGGCGAAGATCCCCTTCTCCACGCCGACCACTGCCGGGGCGTGCGTGATGTTGGGGAAGTAGCCCAGGCGCAGCGTGACCGGGCCGGACCCGGCGGCGGCGTCGCTGTCCTCGCCGCAGGCGGCGGTGGTGCCGAGCGTGGCCGTGCCGACCGCGGCCAGGGTCGCCAGGGTGACCAGGCGGCGCAGGGGAAGCCCTCTCATCGAATGTCCAATCCGCAGTATTCCTATTTAGTTGGTAGGAAGAGTGGGGCAAGTGGCCGCCGGCGTCAAGACCCGTCCCGCAACAGTCCACCGTTCGGCCAGGGCACACCGGCGATAGAGCCGGTGCCGAGGCGCTAGTGTCGATCTCGTGCCGACGCGGAGAGCGAAGATCCCAGCGACGAAGTACCCGGTCGAACGGTTCACCCTCGACAACGGCCTGCGCGTGGTGCTCACGCCGGACCGCAGCGCCCCGGTCATCGGGGTGGCGGTGGTCTACGACGTCGGCATCCGCTCCGAGCCCGAAGGACGCACCGGGTTCGCCCACCTCTTCGAGCACCTGATGTTCCAGGGCTCGGAGAACCTGGAGAAGCTCGCCCACTTCCGGCACGTCCAGGGCGCCGGCGGCACGTTCAACGGCTCCACCCACCTGGACTACACCGACTACTTCGAGACGCTTCCCGCGAACGCCCTGGAACGGGCGCTGTTCCTGGAGGCCGACCGGATGCGCGGCCCCCGGCTGACCGAGGAGAACCTGCGCAACCAGGTCGACGTGGTCAAGGAGGAGATCCGGGTCAACGTGCTGAACCGGCCGTACGGCGGGTTCCCCTGGCTGACGCTGCCCCCGGTGATGTTCGACACCTTCCCCAACGCGCACGACGGCTACGGCTCCTTCGTCGACCTGGAGTCGGCCACCGTCGCCGACGCCGCCGACTTCTTCCGCCGCTACTACGCCAGCGGCAACGCCGTACTCGCGGTCAGCGGCGACATCGACGTGGCCGAGGCGACCACGCTGATCGAGCGGCACTTCGGGGACGTGCCGGCCCGGCCCGCCCCGCGGCGGCCCGACTTCGCCGAGCCCGACCTGACCACCGAGCGGCGCAGCACGTACACCGACGCGCTGGCCCCGCTCCCGGCGGTGGCCGGCGCGTGGCGGGTGCCCGACCCGGTCAACGACTTCGCCGGATATCTGCCCTACGTGGTGCTGGCCGAGGTGCTCACCGACGGTGACGCCTCCCGGCTGGTCGAGCGGCTGGTGCAGCGCGACCGGTCGGTCACCAGCCTCGGCGGGTACCTCGGCTTCATGGGCGACCCGTTCGACGTCCGCGACCCCACCGCGCTGCTGCTCCAGGCGCACCTGCCGCCCGGCGGCGACGTGGACAAGGTGCTGCGCACCGTCGACGAGGAACTGGACCGGCTGGCGACCGACGGGCTGACCGACGGGGAGCTGGCGCGCACCCAGGCCCGGATGGCCACCCACCTGCTGCGCGACACGGACGCGGTGCTCGGCCGCGCGTTGCGGATGGCGGTGCTGGAACAGCAACGCGGCGAACCCGGCCTGCTCAACGACCTGCCCCGGCTGGTCGGCGAGGTGACCGAGGAACAGGTCCGCGCCGCCGCCGCCACCCTGCGGCCCGAGCGCCGCGCATCCGTCGAGGTCATCCCGGGAGGTGCCCGATGAGTAGCGCCACCACCACCACCGTCCGGCCGCTGCCGGCACTCGGTCCGAACCGCCGCCTCAAGGTGCCCAAGCAGGCCGAGCGCACGCTTGCCAACGGCCTCACCGTGATCGCGGTACGCCGCTCCTCCGTACCGCTGGTCGAGCTGCGACTGTGGATGCCGTTCGGGCGCACCCACCTGGCCCGCGGCGCGATGCTGGCGCAGACCATGCTCTCCGGCACCGAGGCGCACAGCGCCACCGAGCTGGCGGCCGAGTTGCAGAAGGTCGGCGGCGGACTGACCGCCGGCCTCGACCCGGACCGGCTGATGCTCTCCGGCGCGGGCCTGGTCACCGGCCTGGACCGGATGCTGGAGCTGCTCGCCGAGGTGCTCACCGGCGCCACCTACCCGGCCGACTGGGTGGAGACCGAGCGGGACCGCCTCGTCGACCGCATCCAGGTCGCCCAGAGCCAGCCGTCGCACCTGGCCCGCACCGCGCTGCTCAAGCGGGTGTACGGCCGGCACCCGTACGCGGAGCAGACGCCCGACCCGGACCAGGTCCGGGCGGTCCGCCCGGCCGCGTTGCGCCGGCTGCACGCCGAGCGCGTGCATCCGGCCGGCGCGGTGCTGGTGCTCGTCGGCGACGTGGCCCCGGAACGGGCGCTGGACGCGGCCGAGAAGGCGCTCGCCGGGTGGCGCGGTGACGGTCACGTCGCCGAGCTGCCCCCGGCACCGCCGCTGGAACCCGGGCCGCTGCTGCTCGTCGACCGGCCCGGCTCGGTGCAGTCCTCGGTACGCCTCGCCCTACCGGCGGTGCCCCGCACGCACCCGGACCACGCCGCGTTGCAGCTCGCCAACCTGATCTTCGGCGGCTACTTCTCCTCCCGCTGGGTGGAGAACATCCGCGAGGACAAGGGCTACACGTACGGGCCGCACTCGCTCGTCGAGCACTCGGTGGCCGGTTCGCTGCTCGTCGCCGGCGCCGAGGTGGCCACCGAGGTGACAGCGGCGGCGCTGGTGGAGACGACCTATGAGCTGGGCCGCCTGGCGACGGTGCCGCCGAAGACCGACGAGCTGGAGCAGGCCCGTCAGTACGCGCTCGGCACGCTCCAGCTCGGCATGTCCACCCAAGCCGGTCTCGCGTCGCTGACCAGCGCGTACGCCGGCAACGGGCTGCGGCTGGACTTCCTCGCCGAGTACGCCGCCCGGCTGGCCGCCACGACTGTGGACGACGTGGCCGAGGTGGCCGCCCGCTACCTGGCCCCGGCCCGCGCGGTCACCGTCGTGCTCGGCGACGCGGCGCGGGTGGCCGACTCGCTCGCCGCGCTGACACCGGTGCGTACGGAATCGGCATGAGCGGCGAACCCGCCCCGCCGCTGGCCCGGTCGACACTCGACCGGGCCGCGCACCGGCGTACCGATCCGGCTTGGCTGACCGAGGCGTGGGAACGGGCCCGGGTGCTGGTGCTCGACTCCGCCGCGGAGGGGCGGGCGCTGGTCCGGGGCGCGGCGACACCGCCGGAACTGGTGCTGGTCGGCCCCGGCGAGCTGCCCGAGGTGCCCCGCTCGGTGCCGATGTTCCTCGGCGTCGAGCCGGACGGCGTACCCGTGTTCGCGGTGGACGGGCCACTGCCGGCGCTGCCGGACACCCGCCCGGCCCACCTGCGCGAGGTCGGCCACCTGATGACCGACCGGGACGCGGGCCTGTTCACCACCGCGCTGGCGCTGCTCAACTGGCACCTGCGGCACGGCTACTCGTCGACGACCGGCAAGGCGACGAGCGCCGACGAGGCCGGCTGGTCGCGGATCGACCCGGACGGCGGCCGGGTCTGGCCGCGTACCGATCCGGCGATGATCGTGCTGGTGCACGACGGTGTGGACGGCCCGGACGGCCGCTGCCTGCTCGGCAACAACGCGGCCTGGCCGCGCACCCCGGGACAGCGCCGCTACTCCTGCCTGGCCGGATACGTCGAGCCCGGCGAGTCGGCCGAGGCCGCCGTGCTGCGCGAGGTCCGCGAGGAGGTGGGCGTCCCGGTCGAGCAGATCGCGTACGTGGGCAGCCAGTCCTGGCCGTTCCCCGGCTCGCTGATGCTCGGCTTCCTGGCCCGCGCCGACGCGGACGCGCCGATCCGGGTCGACCCGGCCGAGATCGCGCACGCGCGCTGGTTCACCCGCCGGGAGATCGGCGGGGCGCTGGCGGGTGAGCCGGTGCCGGTGGGCGGGGGAGACCGGCTGGTCCTGCCGCCGCCGTCGTCGATCGCGTTGTTCCTGGTGCACCGCTGGCTCGACGGCCACTGCTGACCCGCCCTGGTTCCGCCCGCCCGTCGGGTTGGCGGGTTTCGGCTGGTGGGTGGCGCCAGCTCGGGGAAGTGGCGTGGTCGAGGGCGGTGGGATGTAGCCACCTCGCCGAACTGGCGAGGCCGGGCGGACTCGGGCCGGGTGGACCTGGGGCGGGGACGCGGCCCCGACCCGGACCGTCGTTGCCGCGACGGTCGCGGGCCGGGAACACGTGCCGTCGAGGCCGGGTGAGGCGGGAAAACGGCGGGGGAGGCCGGTCCGGCCACGACGGACGTCAGCGTCCGGTCATCCACCGTCCCAGCGGTACGGGTGCCCGGGGGTGGCTTCCTCGATCGGCAGCACCTTGACCCGGTGCCGGCCCGCGCGGACCGCACCGACTGCGGACAGTGCGCGGGCGAGCAGGAGTGCGGCGTCCCGGTCCTCGGCGTGGACGACCTGGCGGCGGGGTTCCGGCGTGCACGTCTCGTCCCGCAGGCGGCCTCCGCCGGCCCAGGCGGCGGCGATGTCGGCGTCGGCGGCGGTGCGGATCTCGGTGCGGACGATCAGGAACCGCATGGTGTCCCCCGGACAATCGGCGGTTACACGCTGGAACTTCCACGTCACTCCCGCGTCATGTTACGCCGATGTGTCCGCCCGGCAAGGGGAACGCGCTAGCTCGACCGATCGGGGGATCCCAGGTCAGCACCGTTGTCGGGGATGGATGCGCGAGGGGCCGCCGGCTCGCGCCGACGGCCCCCCGTGGTTCGCCGGATCAGTCCAGATCGAACTGACCGCTCTTCGTGCCGGCGAGGAAGCCGAGCCAGCCGGCCCGGTCGAACAGCAGCACCGGCCCGCTCGGGTCCTTGCTGTCCCGCAGCGCCACGGTGGCCGGCCCGGAGCCGAGCGGTGCGACCTCCACGCAGTTGGAGGTCTGGCTGCGGGTGCTCTTGCGCCAGGGGGCGCCGGCGAGCCGTCCCGAGTGGGCGGTCGTGCTGGTGTGGATCTCGTTCATGGTGCTTGCTCCTGGTGAGGTGCTCCGATGGGACCGAGCGACGCCGGAGCGCGGGCGGTGTCCGTGCCGGATCACCGTTCCGTGGTGAGGCGCCCCGAGTCCCGGCGACGCTGGGCCGGCGCCGTTGCCGGCCCGTACGCCACCGTGGACTCGACTGCCGTGCCGGTCAGCCGTCCCGTCGCCTCGATCAACCAGGAGAGGGTGTCCGATGCGGAGAGTGCCGACGAGCATAGCCACTCGAACACCACTTTATAGCGATTTAGGGTGTTTACCTCGGTCGACATGACGTCGGTGAACCCACCTTCGATGGCGAGTGTCTCCGGATCGAGGGGATCGGCGAACCGGTAGACCGAGAACGCGGTCGGCGGAAGGTACCAGTCACCGACCCGGGTGTCCCGCAGCAGCAGACGCAGCGTCACATTCGGCAGCAGCGCCATCTCGCACAGGTGGACGAGCTGTTCGTGCAGCACCTCCGGCGGCCCGGCCCGGCGGCCGAGCGCCGCCTCCTCCAGCACCGCCGTGTAGCGGGGCACGTCGGGGGAGCGGGTCAGCAGCGACTGGCGGGCCTGCCGCGCGCGTACCTCGGTCTCGGGATCCTCGGTCTCCGGGTCGCCGGCCTCGGCGGCGACCTGCGCGGCGGACAGGATCCGGTGCCGGGCGTACCCGGGCGTCTGCAACAGCCCCGGCACCAGCACCGGGTTGTACTCGGAGATCTCCGCGCAACCCGCCTCCAGTTCGGCGAAGGCGCGCTGCTGCTGGGTCATCACCGGGAAGTTGCGCAGCCAGCCGCGCATGTCGCCGGCCTCGTGGGTGATCCCGGTCAGCTCCGCGCGCTGCTCCTCGTCGGCGCCGTAGAGCGTCAGCAACACGTCCACGTCGTCCGGGTCGGGACGGCTGCGGCCGTTCTCCAGACGGGACAACTTGGATGCGGAGGCCCAGCCGATCCGCTCGATGACCTGGTCACCGGTCAGACCGGCCTGTTCGCGGAGCCGACGCAGCTCGGTGCCGAGTCGACGACGGCGCAGAATCGGGCCTGGTACGGCAGGAGGCACGGCGTCCTCTTTCCCGTCGACCGTCGCTTGACGCGACGGTAACTGTATGAAATTCGCCCCCCACGGTCAGTATGGACGGCGCGACCGGCGTCGGAGGCTCCGGCACGGGCGTGTCACGAGACAAAAAGAGGACCGTGGAGGGACCCCGATGCGCACCGTCCTGCGCCGCCCCGACTTCCGTCTCCTGTTCGCCGCGCTCGTCGCGAGCATGGCGGCGGAGTCGGTCCTGCTGCTCGCCCTGGCCGTCTGGGTCAAGGATCTGACCGGCTCGGACAGCATGGCCGGGGCGACCATCTTCGCGGTCATCGCGCCGATGGCGCTCGCCCCGCTGGTCGGCTGGGTGGTCGACCGCTACCGCAGGCGGCAGTTCTTCATCGCCGCCAACCTGGTCGCGGCGGTGCTGCTCGGCCCGCTGCTCACGGTCCGGGACCGGTCCGATGTCTGGGTGATCTACGTGGTCGCCGCGCTCTACGGGCTGTCGTACATCACGCTCACCGCCGTGCTCAACGGCCTGATCCGGCAACTGGTTCCGCCCGAGCTGCTCGCCGACGCGAACGGGCTGCTCCAGACCGTCCGGCAAGGGCTGCGGCTGATCGGTCCGCTGGCCGGGGCGGGCGTGTACGCCGCCGTGGGCGGATGGCTGCTGGTCCTGCTCGCCATGACCGGCTTCGTCACCGCGGCGGCGGTGGTCGCGCGGCTGCGCGTGGAGGAGGGCACCCCATCGCGGCCGGATCGCCGTGGGCCGTCCGAACTGGGTGCCGGGCTGCGCCACCTGACCCGCGAGCCGGCGCTGCGCCGGGCGCTGCTCGGATACGGGCTGGGCTCGCTGGTGATGGGCTTCACCGAGTCGCTGATCTTCGCGTACGTCGATCTGGGCCTGCACCGCGACGCCGCGTTCGTCGGCGTGCTGGTCATGGTGCAGGGCGTCGGCGGGCTGGTCGGCGGCCTGTTCTCGGCCGCCGTGGTCCGCCGGTTCGGCGAGGTCGGCGCGCTCGCCGCGGGCGTCACGTTCTTCGGACCGGCAGCGCTGGCGCTGGCGTACCCCCGGTTGTGGCTCGGGGTGGTGGCGCTGCTGCTGGCCGGCCTGTCGCTGCCGCTGACCATGGTGGGGTTGAACACGCTGATCCAGCGGCGGACGCCGCCGCGGCTGCTCGGCCGGGTCACCGCCGCGTCCGAGGCCCTGGTCAGCGGTCCGCAGGCGCTCTCCATCGGCACCGGCGCACTGCTCGTCGGCGTGTTCGACTACCGGCTGCTGTTCGCCCTCGTCGGTGCCGTCACCACGGCGGCCGGCCTCTACCTGTGGCGGGGCCGCGGGCTGACCGCGCCGGTCACCGCGCCGGTCCGGATCCCGTCACCACGCCGGCCGGCCGACGACGGTGTGCTCAGCCGCGGAGGCTCCTGACCGACGGCGAACGGCCGCACCCGGATCGGGTACGGCCGCTCGTGGTGTCGCGGGAGATCAGCCGGGCAGCGCCGCGAGGTGCTGCTTGACCTGGGTGATCGAGGGGTTCGTCAGGGCGCTGCCGTCGGCGAAGCGCAGCGTCGGGACGGTCTGGTTGCCGCCGTTGACGCTCATCACGAAGTCCGCGGCCGTCGGGTCCTGCTCGATGTCGACCACCTCGTACGCGATGCCCTCCCGGTCGAGCTGCGACTTCAGCCGGTGGCAGTAGCCGCACCACGGGGTGGAATACATCGTCAGCATGGTCTGATCCTCCAAGGGGTGACTCGCGCCCGGTCCGATCAGGCCAGGCTAACCGCTGCAACGTCACACGATGCTGGGATGATTCCCTGCTGTGGGCGTTCACTCAGCGGCGGAACAGGTGCTGGCCGGGCTGGATCCGGAGCAGCGCTCCGCGGTGACCGCCCCGGCCGGGCCGGTCTGCATCCTGGCCGGCGCCGGCACCGGCAAGACCCGGGCGGTGACCTCGCGGATCGCGTACCGGGCGCTGACCGGCGACATCGCCGGCCGGCATGTGCTGGCGGTCACCTTCACCGCCCGCGCCGCCGCCGAGATGCGCAGCCGGCTCGGCGTGCTCGGGGTGCAGGGGGTGCAGGCGCGCACGTTCCACGCCGCGGCGCTGCGGCAGGTCCGCTACTTCGCGCCCCGGCTGCTGGCCGGGCGGGCCATGCCGGAACTGCTGGACAGCAAGGTGCGGGTGGTCACGCTCGCCGCCGCCAAGGTCGGCCTGCGCGCCGACCGGGCCGCCGCGCGGGACCTGTCCGCCGAGATCGAGTGGGCCAAGTCGTCGCTTGTCGAGCCCGGGGAATACGTCGTCGCCGCGGCCAAGGCGCTGCGCGAGACGCCGTACGAGCCGGCCCGGGTGGCAGACGTGTTCGACGCGTACGAGCGGCTCAAACGCGGCAACGGGGTGATCGACTTCGAGGACATGCTGCGCGCCGCCGTCTGGGGCATCGAGGAGCACCCGGACGTGGCCGAGCAGGTGCGCAACCAGTACCGGCACTTCGTGGTCGACGAGTACCAGGACGTCAACCCGCTCCAGCAGCGGCTGCTGGAGGCGTGGCTGGGCAGCCGGGACGACCTCACAGTGGTCGGCGACGCCAGCCAGACGATCTACTCGTTCACCGGCGCCACCTCCTCGTACCTGGTCGACTTCCCCCGCCTGCACCGGGGCGCGACAGTGGTCCGGCTGGTCCGCGACTACCGCTCCACCCCGCAGGTCGTCGGGCTCGCCAACGCGGTGATCTCGCAGGCCCGGGGCACCGAGGCGCGGCTGCGGCTGGAACTGCACGGCCAGCGCCGGCCCGGCCCGGAACCGGACCTGCGGATCTTCACCGACGAGCCGGCCGAGGCGAACGCGGTCGCCGCGCGCTGCCGGGCGCTCGTCGCGGGCGGCACCCCGGCCCGGGAGATCGCGGTGCTGTTCCGCACCAACGCGCAGTCCGAGGCGTACGAGAAGGCGCTGTCCGAGGCCGGGGTGCCGTACGTGCTCCAGGGCGCGGAGCGGTTCTTCGAACGGCCCGAGGTGCGCCAGGCGATGATCGCGTTGCGCGCCGCCACCCGGTCGGCCGACGCGGGGACCCCGCTGCCGGCCGCCGTGGTCGAGGCGCTCACCGCCGTCGGCTGGGCGCCCGACGCGCCCCCGCCCGGCGGTGCCGCCCGCGAGCGGTGGGAGGCGCTCGCCGCCCTGGTCCAGCTCGCCGAGGAGTACACGGCGCAGGCCGAGGAGGAACCCGGCCTGACCGGGTTCACCGAGGAACTCGCCCGGCGGGCCGCCCAGCAGCACGTGCCCACCGTCGAGGGGGTGACGCTCGCGTCGCTGCACTCGGCGAAGGGGCTGGAGTGGGACGCGGTGTTCCTGGTCGGGCTGGCCGAGGGCACGCTGCCCACCACGTACGCGAAGACGATGGAGCAGGTCGAGGAGGAACGGCGGCTGCTCTACGTCGGGATCACCCGGGCCCGGGAGTGGCTCTGGCTGTCGTACGCCACGGCCCGCTCGCCGGGTGGCCGGGCCCGGCGGCCGTCGCGGTTCCTGCCGCAGCTCGACCGGTCCGGCGGCGGCGAGCGGGCCGGCGGCGCCGGGCCGGCGCGGCGGGCCGAGCGGCGGCGGCCGCAGGTGGTCTCCTGCCGGATCTGCGGCGCCACGCTGCTCGCCGGCGCGGACCGCAAACTGGGCCGCTGCCCGACCTGCCCGTCGGACATCGACGAGGAGCTGTACGAGCGGCTGCGCGAGTGGCGGCAGCGGGTCGCGGGCGCGCAGAAGGTGCCGGCGTACGTGGTCTTCACCGACGCCACCCTGACCGCGCTGGCCGAACGGAAGCCCGGACGCACCGAGGAACTGGTGGCGATCGCCGGGATCGGGCCCCGAAAAGTCGGGCTATACGGGGATACGGTGCTCGCCCTGGTGGCGGGCGCCACGGTGGACGACGTCTGCCCACAGAAAACTTCTGAAAACTAGCCGTAAATCGTTTGCCCTCCCCCGAGGGCGAGGAATAGCCTCATGGCACACCTCGCGAGCGGCGCCGTTCTGGCTGCTCAACGGGGATGAGTCCACGGTCGGCACGAGGAGAGTAGGGAGGTGGCACCAATGAAGATCTTCACCTATGAGCGTCTTGCGGCGATGCCGTCTGCCGTCGCTCCGCTGTCGGCTGTCCGGGTGGCCCTCGCCGCTCGACCGTCGGCTCCGCAGGTGCACCAGGTCCAGGTTCAGGCCGAGCTGAACCTGACCGTTGCGCCGATCACCGGAGTCGAGGGGACCAGTGGCTTCGCGGGCATGGGCATCGATGGCGCCAAGAAGCGCACGGATGTCCGCGGCGTTCCACCTCGAGGTAGACCGGTCTGATCCATCAGACCACCGGCTCACCTCGAGGCCGCGGAACCCGCACACCGGGATCCGCGGCCTCAGTTTTTTGTCCCGCCGAAGTACGTCGGAATGCGATCCACGAGATCGAAGTGAGAGAGAGGTGACCGGAGGATGAGTCTGGCGTTGGCCCCCCTCGACGTGAGCGTCGACGTGGAGGCGAACCTGCCCTGCCGGAAGTTCGACCCCGACCTGTGGTTCTCCGACTCGCCCGCCGAGCTCGAGCTGGCCAAGTCGCTCTGCGGGGACTGCCCGCTGCGCGTCGAGTGCCTGGCCGGTGCGGTGGAGCGAGCGGAGCCCTGGGGCGTCTGGGGCGGCGAGATCTTCGAGCGTGGCGCGGTCGTCCCGCGCAAGCGGCCCCGTGGCCGTCCGCGCAAGGAGGATCTCGCCCGTGACGCGCAGCTCCGGGTCGAGGCGGAGGCGCGACTGGCGGCCAGCGGGCTGTCCGAGTCGCGAAGCTCCGTCCGGCTGGCAGCCTGACACACCTACGTTCCGAGACCGACCGATGCCGGTGTCCCTCCACCGGCCGACCTGAAAGAGAAACCCTGATGCTGAACCTGCCGAACGGATTCGAGATGCAACTACTCCACGAAGCGTTGTCCAGGGCTCGAATGCGCCGGCCTCAGGCCGGTCGCACCACCACGAGCACTGAGGCAACCCGTTCCGCCCGTACCGTCGCCATGCGGGGTCGCAGCCAGTCGGCCCGCGACCTGGGCGTCCTGTAGAACGATCGTGAGGAAGGGGCGGTGACCGACCAGGTCACCGCCCCTTCGTGGTCTTCCGGCGCCGGTTTGCGCTCAGGCCACCGGCGCGAAGCCCGGCAGCCAGCGTTCCAGGATCGACCGGTAGGACGCCTTCGCCTCCAACTGGCAGAGCACCCCGATCGACCCCAGCGTGACCCGGTGGATCATCAGGTACGACGGCGGCAGGTTGAGCTGCCGGCTGAGCTGGTAGGCGGGGGAGCGCGGGCTGGCCAGCCGGGTCGCCTCGGCGCGCAGCCAGGCCCGGGTGAAACGGAACTCGTCGGCGGCGATCGGCTCCAGCATCGGACGCAGGAAGTCGAGCACCGCCGGGGCGTCGATCGACTCGGTACGGCTGACGAAGCCCTCGGCGCGCAGCCCCTCCACCACCGCGTCGGCGTCCTCGCGCAGCGCCAGCGCCGCGATCCGGCCGATCGGTTCGGGCGTGCCCTGCGGCATCCGGGCCACCGCCCCGAAGTCGATCACACCGAGCCGGCCGTCCGGGAGCAGCCGGAAGTTGCCCGGGTGCGGGTCGGCGTGCAGCAGCCCGGCCCGCTCCGGCGCGGACAGGTGCAGCTCGGCCATCAGCCGGCCGGCCTCGTTCCGCTGCTCCTCGGTGCCCTCCCGGATGATCTGCGACAGCGGGATGCCCTCCACCCACTCGGTGATCAGCACCCGCGGTGCGGCGTCGAGCACCTCCGGGATGAAGATGTCCGGGTCGTCGGCGTACGCGGCCGCGAACGCCCGCTGCGACTCGGCCTCCAGCTCGTAGTCCAGCTCCTCGGTGATGCGCTCGCGCAGCTCGGCCAGCAGCGGCTTCACGTCCAGCCCCGGCTGGATGGCCCGGAACATGCCGCCGAGCCGGGAGAGCTGCTTGAGGTCGGCGAGCAGGGCGTCACCGGCACCCGGGTACTGGATCTTCACGGCCACGTCCCGGTGCCGGGGGCCGCCCTCCGCCTCGTACCCCGGGTCGCGCCAGACCGCGCGGTGCACCTGGCCGATGCTCGCCGCGGCGGCCGGGGTGTCGTCGAACTCGACGAACCGGTCGCGCCAGTCCGGGCCGAGCTGCTCGGCGAGCACCTTGTGCACCGTCGCGGCCGGCAGCGGCGGCGCGGCCTCCTGGAGCTTGGTGAGCGCCTGCCGGTAGGGCGCGGCGACCTCCTCGGGCAACGCCGCCTCGAACACCGACAGGGCCTGGCCGAACTTCATCGCGCCGCCCTTGAGCTGCCCGAGCACGCTGAACAACTGCTCGGCGGTGCGCTGCTGGATCTCGGCGGAGATGACGTCGGACGCGAGGCCGGTCACCCGCTTGCCCATGCCGAGGACGGTTCGACCGGCGAACCCGAGCGGCAGGGCGGCGAGTTTGGCGGTGCGGGACACGGCCCGGCGCGGGATGTCGGTCACCCGGCCATTGTTACCGACGCGGGGCCTCCGCTGCTGCCGTGCGGCGGGTAGCGGCCGGGGCCGACCGGATCGGGCGACGCCGGCAGCAACCGCAGGAGGGGTGCGGCGGCCACCGTCGGTAGCGGACCCGGCCCGGCCCGCGGATCTCCACCGCGCCGCCGAGCGTCTCCGGCTGGGCGCCGTCGAGCTGGGCCAGCACCTCGGCCGTCGCGAAGGCCGCCGCGGCGAGCCGGGTGGCGGCGGCGCAGGCCCGCTCGCCCCGGTCGGCGGCGAGCTGGGCGGCCAGCGCGGGCCAGTCCGGATCCCGGTCGCCGCGGTGCAGGTCGAGGCAGCGCAGGCAGGGACCGACGGGCGGGCGGACCAGCGGGCCGATCACCGGTACGCCGCCGCGCAGGTCGAGCAGCAGGTGCGGCTGACGCCGGCGCGCGTACCCGGTGGCCAGAAGCTCGGCCGGACGGTCGACGCCGAGCTGCACCACCAGGTCCGGCCGGGTCGCCCGCGACGGGACGGTGACAGTTCCGGGGGCGCACCGCTCCAGCGCCGCGCGTACCGCGAGGGCCAGCGGCCGGCCCAGCTCCGCGGCGGTCAGGCCGGTCCCGACCAGGTCACCGCCGCCGACCGGGCCGGCCAGATCGGGTACGACGTGGCCGACGCCGGCCTGCGCCAGCGCGACGGTGACCGCCGCGCCGAGCCGTCCGGTGCCGGTGACCAGCACCCGGGCGTCGCGGCGGCGGCGCAGCAGCCGGGCCGGTGTGCCGGGCAGGTCGGGCGACGCGAGCGCCAGCGCGGCGGCCTCGGCGGTCAGGCGGGCCCGTGTCGTCCCGGCGAGGTCACGGGGGAGCAGCGCTTGCGCCGGCACCACCAGCCCGGCGTCCCGGAGCGTGTCGAACAGGGCGCGTGCCTCGTCGGGCGGAACCCGGGCGGCGCGCGCCTCGGCCAGCACGGCGCGTTCGCTGCGGGTGCCGTCGAGCAGGTCGAGCAGGCGGGCCGTCCCCGGCGAGGACATCTCCAGCAGCACCGCGCGGCCGGGCGGCTCGCCGAGCTGGAGCGTGTACCGGTCACGCCAGAGCCGGGTCAGGCCGGGGAGCAGGACGGGACGGACGAGCGGTGTCGGGTCGGTCACGCCACTGATCGTGACCGTCTCCGCGCGCTCCGTCGCTCGTTGTCCACAGGTGCGGCGAGCCGTGGCCAGCGTTGTCCACAGGTTCTCGCCGGTTTTCCACAACTAGCCGGTAACTCTGTCGGCTACACGACCGGGGAGGACGGCCGACGGCCGCCCTCCCCGGTGTCTGTCGTACGGGTCAGACCTTGGCCTTGCCCAGGATGCGGTTCACTGTTGTGCCGCACACCGGGCACTTGCCCTTGGCCATGTTCATGCCGGTCTTCGAGACCTCCACGTGCCCCTCGAAGTCCCGCTTCTCCTTGCACTTCACGCAGTAACCGTTGTAGGTCTGGGCCTGGTCGGCCACGGTAGCCTCCTCGTCTCGTCCGCCGGAGGTGTCCCGGCGGTCTCCCTGCGGCGGCCCACGCGTGGCACCGGCGCCGGGGGTTCTCCGCGGTCAGTCACCTGACCGTGGTTGGCGGACCCTACCCAGGTACGGGCAGTTCCATGTCAGCTGTGCGCCGACTCTGTGAGCAAGTCGACGTCGAGAGTGTGCATGCCGAGTAACGTCGGATAAGTCAGTTTCGCGCGGACACGCCGGATGAATGCACCCAGATCCGCTTCGCGCGGCCCTGCCGACTGTCACTCGTCGTAGATCACTTAACGTGAACAGGGCCGGTCAGGTGATGGTCAGCTACCGTCGCAAAGAATTTTTTCCGGACTCCTGACAATCAACCGCCACTTTCCGGGCGCGTGTCGTCGTGTTGACTCTTGCGGAGTCCTGGTCAGTACGCATTAGCTTTCCATCGTGACAGTCAACCGAGGCTGCGCGGACCGGTAATGGCCGTGACGCGGAAGCCCGTCGTCGAGGTGCGGCGCAGCCAGCGTCGGCGGCGCACGGTGTCCGCGTACCGGGACGGTGAGCGCGTCGTCGTGCTGATCCCCGACCAGTTCTCCCGGGCCGAGGAGAGCGAGTGGGTCGACCGGATGCTCGCCCGGCTCGCCGCCCGCGAGGGCCGGCTGGCCCGCTCGGACGCCGAACTGCTCGCCCGCGCCGCCCGCCTGATCGACCTCTACCTGACCGAATACGGGTCGGCCGCCGCGCCGGCGAGCGTCCGCTGGGTGACCAACCAGAACGGCCGCTGGGGTTCCTGCACGCCCGCAGACCGCACCATCCGGCTCTCGCACCGGGTCCAGGACATGCCCGACTGGGTGATCGACTACGTGCTGCTGCACGAGCTGGCGCACCTCATCGTGCCCAGCCACAACGCCGAGTTCTGGGCGTTGGTCGCCCGCTACCCGAGGTCGGAGCGTGCCCGCGGCTACCTGGAGGGCGTGGCAGCCACCGCCGCCATCCCCTGACCACCGCCCCGCCGGTCACGGTCGATCATGAGGTTGACCCCAGGTTTCGTCCGCTTCGTCACCGCCAACCTCATGATCGTGAACGGACGCGGGCCGGGGTGGGGTTAAGGTCGGCGAATGTCGCGACGTGTGGTGGTGGCGCTGCTCGGCCCGGTGACCTGGACGCCGCCCGGAGTCGATCCGGCGCGATGGCGTACCGCGCTCGCCGAGGACGTGGTCGACCTGCTCGCCACGCTGAACGAGGTGGAGACCGCCGTCGCGGTCACCGCCCGGGACCGATGGCTGGCCGACGCGGTGGTCTGGCCCGGCACCCAGGTGTACGAGGTGCCCGAGCCCACGCCGAACGCGGTGTTCGCGGCGATCACCGGCGACCAGGCGGCCCGCGATGACGGGGCGGGCGGTTACGACCAGGTGGCGGTGGTGGCGGCGGACGCGCCGGACGTGCCGGGGCTGACGCTCGGCAAGCTGCTGCGCCCGCTCACCACCCGGCCGGTGGCGGTGGCCCCGGTCGAGGGAGGCGGAACCGGGCTGCTGGGAGTGGCCGCGCGGCTGCCGGTACCGGCGTGGCTGCCCGCGCTGGACCTGGACGCCGCCGCGCCGGCCGAGGTGCGGCGGGCGGCACCGAGCCCCGGGGACGTGGCGGTCACCGCCGGCTGGCACCGGATGCGCGGCCCGGCCGACCTGGCCGCCCTCGATCCGGCCGTCGAGGGCTGGGAGGCCACCCGCGCCCTGCTGTCCGGCCACCCCGTCTGACACCCCGCCGCCGCCCTGCCCGCGCCCACACCGCTCCACCCCGCCGACGTCGTCGACCTGTGAGTGGGTTTCTCAGTTGCTCTCGGCTCCCGGCTCCCGGCTCCCGGCTCCGAGAGATCTTGGTAGGAAACGGCCCCCATAGGGGCCCTTTCCTACCAAGATCTCCACCGATCCCACCTCGCGGAACGCCAGTCTCGCCCGATGGGCGGCGCTCGACGCGGCAACAAGCCGATCGAGGATCGACGGGACGGGGCGGGACGGGGTGGGACGCGGACGGGCCCGCACGGTGAACCGTGCGGGCCCCGCTCGCGTACGCGTCAGCGCTTGTCGTCGTCCTCGCCGGGGGACTTCTCCTCCGGGGCGCCGGGGGCGGAGAAGTCGAAGTTCGCCAGCTCGTCGTCGAGATCGGTGCTCGTCGTGGCGAACGCCTCCGGGGCGGCGAAGTCGTCGTCGGAGGGCAGCAGGTCCGGGTGGCCCCAGACCGCGTCCCGCCCGGCGATGCCGCGGTGCTCGGTCAGCGCCGCCCACAGCACCGTCGCCTCACGCAGGCGGCGGGGCCGCAGTTCGAGGCCGACCAGCGCGGCGAACGTCTGCTCGGCCGGGCCACCCGCGGCGCGGCGGCGGCGGAACGCCTCGCCGAGGCGTACCACGTTGGGGAGGCGGTCACCGGCGGCGCTGTCGACGACGTGGCAGACCCAGCCCTCGACCAGGGCCAGTACGGTCTCCAGCCGGGCCAGCGACGCCTTCTGGGCGGGCGTGTCCTCGGGCGTGAAGATGCCCTCCAGCGCGATCGCCTGCATCGACTCCGGGTCGGTCGGGTCGACCCGGCCCATCGCCTCCTCGATCGCCTCCCGGTTGACCCGGATGCCCGCGGCGTAGTTCTCCACCGCGGTCAGCACGTGCCCGCGAAGCCACGGCACGTGCTGGAACAGCCGCTGGTGGGCGGCCTCGCGCAGGGCCACGTAGAGGCGTACCTCGTCCTCGGGCAGCTCCAGGCCCTCGCCGTACACCTTGATGTTGGCGGGGACGAGCGCGGCGGTGCCGGCGGGGCCGAGCGGCAGGCCGATGTCACCGGCGGAGAGCACCTCGGCGGCGAGCGAGCCGAGCGCCTGGCCGAGCTGGCCGCCGAAGAGGGCGCCGCCGAGCGTGGCGACCATCGACTGCATCGGGCCGAGCTGGGCGCGGGCCTCCGGCGGCACCAGGTCGCCCATCGCGCCGACCATCCGGCTGGCCACCGGGTCGCAGAGCTTGCGCCACACGTCGAGCGTCTTGAAGATCCACTCGTTGCGGTTCCAGGCGACCGAGGTACGGATGCCGGAGGGCCACGAGGTCGCCGGCTCCAGCCACAGGTCGGCGATGCGCAGCGCCTCCTCGACCGCGTTGCGTTCGAACGGCGACACCGCCGGGTCGCCGGCGGCGGCGAGCTGGCTGGCGGCTACCTGCCGGGCCAGGTCCCAGTTGACCGGCCCGCTGCCCGGCGCCGAGAGCAGGTGCTGCAACTGCGACATGAACTGCTGCATCGCCGCGGGATCGTTGGGGTCCGGTGGTTGACCACCCGGGAGCGCGAAGCCGAACGGAATATCAGGCACGACGTCTACGGTACGCGGGCCCCGCCGCAGGTCGTGCCACTCGGCGTTGCGCTGAGGGCGAAGTCCGCCGGTCACCGCGCCGGATGGCAGGGGACGGATCGGTACGCTCTGGCCCATGAGACGTCGCGGCGTGACCGTCCTCCTCGGTGCCCTGCTCACCGCCCTGCTCAGCATCGGCGTGCTGAGCGTGCCGCTGCCGTACGTGGTGCTCGGCCCGGGTCCGACGGTGAACACGCTGGGCAGCGAGGACGGCAAGGAGGTCATCCAGGTGACCGGCCGCGCGACGTCCACCTCCGCCGGTCAGCTCCGGCTCACCACAGTCGGTGTGCAGCCGACGGTGCGGCTGCGGTCGGCGCTCGCCGGATGGTTCTCCTCGGACGAGGCGGTGGTGCCGCGGGAGCTGGTCTACCCGCCGGGGGAGTCGCAGGAGGAGGTCGAGAAGCGCAACGCGGAGGACTTCCAGAACTCGCAGACCAGCGCCGAGACGGCGGCGCTGCGTGAGCTGGGCTACCCGATCAAGGTGCTGGTCAAGGCGGTCACGCCGGGCGGCCCGTCGGTCGACGTGCTGCGCCCCGACGACGTGGTCACATCGGTCGACGGGGTGCCGGTGACGAGCGCGGCGAAGCTCACCGAGCTGATCCGGGCGAAGCCGGCGGGCACCGCGCTGACGATCGGCTACACCCGTGGCGGCACCCCCGGTACGGCCACGGTGACCAGCCGCGAGCAGGACGGCCGGCCGCGCATCGGCGTGGAGATCGACCAGCAGCAGCCGCACCCGTTCACCCTGAAGATCGACCTGGGTGACATCGGCGGGCCGAGCGCCGGGCTGATGTTCTCGCTCGGCATCATCGACAAGCTGGAGCCGGCCGACCTCACCGGCGGGAAGATCATCGCCGGTACCGGCAC
The DNA here is from genome assembly GCF_049538395.1 of Micromonospora sp. AB353. NCBI lineage: Bacteria > Bacillati > Actinomycetota > Actinomycetes > Micromonosporales > Micromonosporaceae > Micromonospora > Micromonospora sp. AB353. The sequence continues at coordinate 55,066 of NZ_JBMVFV010000011.1, forward strand.
CATCGACGACGAGGGTCGCGTCGGCCCGATCGGCGGCATCGCGCAGAAGCTGGTCGGCGCCAAGGACGCGGGCGCGAAGGCGTTCCTGGTGCCCGCCGACAACTGCGCCGAGGCGGTCCGTAACCCGCAGCCGGGCCTGCCGCTGCTGAAGGTCGCCACGCTGGGTGAGGCATTGACGGCACTCGAGACGCTGCGCGCCGGGGGACAGCCGACGCGCTGCTGACGCGGGCCGGGCGGCGGTCACGGCGCGGATCGTGACGTGACCTTGACCCGACGTGCTCAGGAACACCCCGTACTCTTGGTGCCTGGTCGGAGCCGATCACATCGAGCGTGCGGAGCCAACAGTGGTCATGCGTAGCAGTCCCTTACCGAGGATGAGCCGGCGCGGACGCGTCACCATCGGTGTCCTGATCGGGGTGTTCATCTTGTTCACCCTCCTCGGGTGGGGCGTGAACGCCTGGACCGACTGGCTCTGGTTCGACGAGGTCCGCTACACCCAGGTCTTCACCGGCGTACTCGCGACCCGCGTGCTGCTGTTCCTCGTCGTCGGCGCCGGCATGGCGCTGCTCGTCGGCGGCAACCTCTGGCTGGCCCACCGGCTGCGGCCCAAGATGCGCCCGCACTCGGCCGAGCAGGCGACCCTGGAGCGCTACCGGATGCTGCTGAGCCCCCGGCTCGGCACCTGGATCGCGCTGGCCGCCGCCGTCGTCGGGCTGTTCGCCGGCCTCTCCGCGCAGAGCCGCTGGGGCCAGTGGCTGCTGTTCCGCAACGGCGGTGACTTCGGTGTGAAGGATCCGGAGTTCGGCGTCGACGTCGGCTTCTACGTCTTCCAGTTGCCGTTCTGGCGCTACGTGCTCGGCGTCGGCTTCACCGCGGTGGTGCTGTCGCTGCTCGGCGCGCTCGCCGTGCACTACATCTTCGGCGGCGTGCGCCTCCAGGGCGTCGGCGACCGGATGACGAACGCCGCCCGCGCCCACCTCAGCTCGCTGGTCGCCGTGTTCGTGCTGCTCAAGGCCGTCGCCTACGTGCTGGACCGGCGGGCCATGCTGCTGGAGTACAACGAGGGCGCCAAGCTCTACGGCGCCGGCTACGCCGACGTGAACGCGCTGCTCCCGGCGAAGGAGATCCTCGCCTGGATCTCGATCGTGGTGGCGCTGGCGATCATCGTGTTCTCCAACGCGGTGATGCGGAACCTGGTCTGGCCGGGCATCTCGCTGGCCCTGCTGGGCGTCTCCGCGGTGGCGATCGGCGGCATCTACCCGTGGGCCGTGCAGACGTTCGAGGTCAAGCCGAGCGCCCGCGACAAGGAGGCGCCGTACATCGAACGCAGCATCAAGGCCACCAGGTCCGCGTTCGGCCTGGAAGGCGCGAAGACCACACCGTACGCGGCCAGCAACCTCGTTCCACCCGCCAGCCTGGCCACCGACACCTCGGTGGTGTCGAACATCCGGCTGCTCGACCCGCAGCTCGTCTCCGAGACGTACACGCAGTTGCAGCAGGTCCGCGGCTTCTACGACTTCGGTTCGAAGCTGGACATCGACAGGTACTCGGTCAAGGACAAGACCTCCGACTACGTGGTCGGCGTCCGTGAGATCAACTACGGCGAGCTGACCGATCAGCAGAGCAACTGGATCAACCGCCACACCGTCTACACCCACGGGTACGGCCTGGTGGCCGCCCCGGCGAACCAGGTGGTCTGCGGCGGTCAGCCGTACTTCGTCTCCGGCTTCCTCGGCGAGAAGGCGCAGGAGGCGTGTTCCGCGCCGACCGAGGAGATCCCGGCCCAGCAGCCGCGGATCTACTACGGCGAGCGGATGGAGGCGAACGACTACGCGATCGTCGGGCAGACCGGTGACCGCAACGTCGAGTTCGACCGGCCCACCTCCACCGGCGGCGAGCAGTACTACACCTACACCGGCGAGGGCGGCGTCAAGATCGGCTCGTTCCCGCGCCGGCTGCTCTACGCGATCAAGGAGCAGGAGTCGAACTTCCTGCTCTCCGAGGCGGTGAACGAGAACTCGAAGCTGCTGTACGTGCGTAACCCGCGCGACCGGGTGGAGAAGGTCGCGCCGTTCCTCACGCTCGACGGCGACCCGTACCCGGCGGTGGTGAACGGGCGCGTCCTGTGGATCATCGACGGCTACACCACGGCGGCGACCTACCCGTACGCCGAGCGGGTCAACCTCCAGGCCGAGACGGCCGACGAGCTGACCGGCCGGGGCACGTTCCAGCTCGCCCGGGAGAACGTCAACTACATCCGCAACTCGGTGAAGGCGACTGTCGACGCGTACGACGGCACGGTGAAGCTCTACTCGTACGACGACACCGACCCGGTGCTCAAGGCGTGGAACAAGGCGTTCGGCGGTGACCTGGTGCTGCCCAAGGGCGACATTCCCGCCGAGCTGGCCGAGCACTTCCGCTACCCGGCCGACCTGTTCAAGGTGCAGCGCAACCTGCTGACCAAGTTCCACGTCACCGACCCCGGCGACTTCTACTCCGGCCAGGACTTCTGGCAGGTGCCGAACGTGCCGGACGCGCCGGACAGCGGGCAGAAGCAGCCGCCGTACTACCTGTTCACCCAGTTCCCCGGGCAGGACGGGCCACGCTTCCAGCTGACCTCGGCGGTGACCCCGAACGGGCGGCAGAACCTGGCCGCGCTGGTCTCCGGGTCGTACGTCGACGGACAGCCGAAGCTGGAGGTGCTGGAGCTGCCGGACCAGACCCGGATCTCCGGTCCGACGCAGGTGCACCAGCAGATGACGAACAACGGCGACATCCGGCAGCAGCTGAACCTGCTCTCGTCCAACCAGGCGCAGGTGCAGTACGGCAACCTGCTGTCGCTGCCGTTCGCCGACGGCATGCTCTACGTCGAGCCGGTGTACGTGAAGAGCAGCAGCCAGGACGCGTACCCGCTGTTGCAGAAGGTGCTGCTCTCCTACGGTGACGGCGGCTCGTACGTGGTGCTCGCCAACAACCTCAGCGACGGCATCAAGCAGCTCGTCGAGCAGGGCAAGCGGGCGCCGAACACCAACCCGCCGCCCAGCACCGACGACAACCCCACGCCGCCGCCGACCGGGGGCGACAACAACAACACGCCGCCGCCGATGAGCGGGGAGCTGGCCCAGGCGGCCGCCCGGGTGCAGACCGCGATCGGCGAGGTCAAGGCCGCGCAGGCGTCCGGCGACTTCGAGCGGTACGGACGCGCGCTGAAGGCGCTGGACGAGGCGATGAGCGCGTTCCAGCAGGCCCAGGCCGCGGCGAACGGCTCGGGCAACCCGGCGCCGTCGGGCAGCGTCTCGCCACCGGCGCCGACGTCACCCGCGCCGTCACCGGGCGGCTGACGCCGAACTGACACCACGAGCCCGTGGTCCGGGACCGCAACGGTCACCCGGACCACGGGCTCGTGTCGTCGAACGGACTCTCCGGCCGCAACCCCGGACCCCGCCGCGCCGTCAACAGTGCAGGTGAACGTGTGGGGGCGGAGGGCACATGCGGGACGCGGACAGCTTCGACGACTTCTACCGCAGCACGTCCGGGCGGGCCGTCCGGTACGGCTACGCGGTGGCCGGTGACCCGGCCGAGGCCCAGGATCTCGTGCAGGAGGCGTACGCCCGGGCCTGGCGGCAGTGGGCGAAGCTCGCCGGCCATCCCGCCCCGGAGGCGTGGCTGCGACTGGTGATCAGCAGGCTGGCGACGGACCGGTTCCGGCGGCTGCGCGGGTGGCGCCTCGCGGCCAGCCGTACCGGCCCGCCACCGGACGTCGGGCCGCCCGGCGAGGACACCGTGCTGCTGGTCGCGGCGCTGCGGCAGCTCCCGCCCCGGTACCGGCAGGCGCTCGCCCTGCACTACCTGTTCGACCTGCCGGTGGAGGAGATCGCCCGGGAGGCCGGCGTGCCCGCCGGCACGGTGAAGTCCTGGTTGTCCCGGGGGCGGGCCCGGCTGGCCGAGTTGTTGCCCGGCGTCGCCGCCGAGGAGCTGGAGGTCAACGATGTCGCGTGAACTGCACCGCTACTACCTGTCCCTCGCCGCGGACACCGACGAGCGGGTGCTGCCGGCACCGGACCGGCTGCGCCGCAGCGCCGACCGCTGGGCCCGGCGCCGCGCCGCGATCACCGTCCTGGCCGCCGCCGGGCTGGTCGCGGGCACGGTGGCCGGAAGCCAGCTGGTGCTCGCCGCCGGGCCGGGGCCCGACCCGGCTCCACCCCCCGCGGGTACGCCCACCCCGCTGCCGTCGTCCGCCGCGCCCTCGGTCGCGCCGTCGACAGCCGTGCCGTCGCCGTCCGCCGGCCGTACCTCCGGCTCGCGCGGCCCGGTCGTGACCACCACGCCGCCGGCCGCGGTGACCCCGACCACGATCCCGGACCGGGCGTTCTTCGTGCTGCCCGCCGCGAACGACGCCGGTACGGGTAACTACTTCGGCCCGGGGCCGGTGCTGCCGGTGCTGTGCGGCGCGACGCCCGGCGACGAGCGGGTGGTGGCGCAGCGGGCCCGGTCGCTGCCGTACCGGCGGGCCGGCGCGCCGGCGGACGAGGTGCCGTCCGGCAACTACCGGCACAGCATCACGATCTACCGGTCCGGTGGTGCCGGCGCCGCGCTGGCCGAGCTGCGCGCGGCGGTGCGGGCCTGCCCCGAGCAGCCCGCCCGGGGTACGCCGCCGACGACGGTACGGCAGCGCCTGCTGCCCGACACCGGGTACGGCGACGAGTCGGTGCTGTTCGAGACGCGGACGCCGTACCGGGACGCCAACGGCGATCCGAGCGGCGGCGACGAGGTGCACCTGGTGCGCGCGGTGCGCTCCGGCGACGTGGTGACGGTGCTGTGGGAACAGGGCTGGGAGAGCACCTCGACCCAGCGCGCCCAGTTCGACGCGGACAGCCGCCGGGCGGCCGAGGCGATCCGGCGGTGGCTGGACTGAGTACCCGTTTTGCGCCTCCCCGGGTCGGTGCGCTACGGTTGTCGAGCCGACGCGGGGTGGAGCAGCTCGGTAGCTCGCTGGGCTCATAACCCAGAGGTCGCAGGTTCAAATCCTGTCCCCGCTACTCGTGACGAAGGCCCCGGAGAGAACTCCGGGGCCTTCGCCGTTCTCGCCGGTGTCGTGCGTACCCCTGTGCGGGGGGGCTCGCCATGGTCACGGTCCCCGACCGGCCCGGCGGAAGAGAAGTCCCGAGACGCGTATGACTGAGAGTCATAGTTATGACTCTCAGTCATATCGTTTTCGGCCAGAGAGTCTCGGGCTCGACCTCGCCCGGCGAGACGTCGGATCGCCGTGCGGCGCCCGAGGGGGATTCCGGGTACCCGGCTGATCTCCAGGAACGGAGTGCGATAAGCTTTACGAGCCGACGCGGGGTGGAGCAGCTCGGTAGCTCGCTGGGCTCATAACCCAGAGGTCGCAGGTTCAAATCCTGTCCCCGCTACTCGTGACGAAGGGCCCCGGAGTTCTCTCCGGGGCCCTTCGCCGTGTCCGGCGACATCCGCCCTGTCCGCCGTGCCCCGGTTGCGGACCTCGGCGAGGATGGGGGCATGTCTGCATGGAACAAGTGGTGGGGCCGCCTGGGCGCGGTCCTCGGTACGGTCGTGCTCTCGGTCTTCGTACCGGTCGCGGCCTGGGCGTCGTCGGGCACCGGCGAGATCGTGGTGGAGGCCGCGCGCCGGCGCTCCCGGGGCGGGTTCGGCTTCCTCGGCCTGCTCTGCTGCCTCGTGGTGGTCGGTGGCATCGTGCTGCTGGTGGTGCTGCTCACCCGCAACCGCCGCAACCGCCCCCCGCGCTGATCCCCGCCCACCCCGCCCACGCCGGGCGGGGTGGGGGAGGGGCGGGTCAGCTCGCGAGCGCGGCGTTCGCCTGGGCCATGAAGCGGGAGGTGGCGGTACGGGCGCCGGCCCGCTTGCCGCGGATGCTCTCGGCCGCGTCGATCAGCAGCTCGCGTACCGCGGCGTGCCCCTTCGGCGGCGGCGCGGGCGACGGGCCGGCCAGGTCGTCCAGCTCGGCGCCGAGCGCGGCCATGCGCTTCTCGGCCCGGCCGGTCACCTCCGCCGCCACGAACGAGCGCACCTGCTTGCTGGCGTTCAGGCCGCGCTCGACGCCGAGGAGCCGGCCGGCCGCCACGTTCGTGGTCAGGAAGTCGAGCACGTCCACCACCGCGGCCGGGTGGCGGGTGCCCCGGAAACCGGCCCAGTACATCGACGCCCGGGGCCACTGGGCGGCCGGGGTACCCGGGAAGGCCACCGCGCCCAGCTCGTCGTCGGTCAGGCCCTGCAACTCGGGCAGCTGGTGTGACCAGGCGAAGGAGGCAGCGGTGTGCCCGGTGACCACGAGCTGGCGGGCCAGCTCGCCGCTGTCGGCCTGCTCGACCAGGGCGGCGCTCGGTGTGGCCCGGTCGAAGCGCGCCACCTCCCAGAACTCGAACCAGGCGAGCAACTCGGCGGAGCTGAAGCCGAGCTGCCGCCCCTGGTACAGCTCGCTGCCCTGGCCGCGCAGCCAGAGCCAGAACGCCCGGTAGTCGCCGGAGGCGTCCATGGTGCCGGCCACCCGGTTGCCGGAGGCGCGGGTGACGCGGGCCGCCCAGTTCACGTACTCCTTCCAGGACATCCCGGTGCGCGGCTCGGGCTGGCCCAGCCGGCGCAGCAGCCGGCGGTTGAACACCAGCGCCGCGCTCGTCTGCGCGGCCGGCACGCCCACCGTGCGCTCGTCCACCCGGCCGTAGCGGGCCAGCTGCTCCGGCACCTCGCGCAGGTCGAGCCGCTCGTCGGCGACGTACCGGGTCAGGTCGAGCAGGATGTCCCGGCCCGCGTACTCGGCGAGCAGGGTGTCGTCGATCTGGAACAGGTCCGGCGCGTTCCCGCCGGTGGCCTGGGTGGCGAGCCGGTCGTAGTAGCCGCCCAGCCCCTGCCAGGTGACCCGGAAGCTGACCCGCGGGTTCTGCTGCGAGTACAGCCGCAGCGCCTGTTCGGTGGCCGCGGCCCGGCGGGCGCCACCCCACCAGAACACGGACAGCTCGATCGGGCCCTCGTCGGCGGCCACCTCCTCCGGGCTGCACCCGGCGAGCAGCGGCAGCCCGCCGGCGGCGAGCGGCAGCCCGGTGAGCGCGCCCAGGAACCGTCGCCGGTCGATCCCGGGACGGGGTACGGACTGCGGAGCGCGCAAAGGTCTCTCCGAAGGTGGGGTGGACGGATCATTTCACCGGCCCCCGGCCGGGTGTCAACGCCGGGCGGGACGGCGGTGGGCGCGCCGGGCGGTCCGTGCCGGTCATGGTGTACTAGCGCCGTGGAACTTCTGCACTCGGGCAAGGTCCGGGACGTCTACGCCGACGGCGAGGACCTGATCCTGGTCGCCTCCGACCGCGTCTCCATCTACGACGTGGTGCTGCCGACCCCGATCCCGGACAAGGGCCGCCTGCTCACCGCGCTGTCGCTGTGGTGGTTCGAGCAGCTGTCCGACCTGGTGCCGAACCATGTGATCTCCGCGACGGACGTGCCGGCGGAGTTCGCCGGCCGGGCGATCCGCTGCCGGCGGCTGGAGATGGTGCCGGTCGAGTGTGTGGCCCGGGGGTACCTGACCGGCGGCGGCTTCGCCGAATACCAGCGCACCGGCTCGGTCTCCGGGGTGCCGCTGCCCCGCGGCCTGGTCGAGGCGTCGATCCTGCCCGAGCCGATCTTCACGCCGTCGACGAAGGCGCCCAAGGGCGAGCACGACGAGCCGATCACGTACGAGCAGGTGGTGGACAAGGTCGGGCCGGAGGTCGCGGAGCGGCTGCGGCAGATCACCATCGACGTCTACCGGCGCGGCGCGGAGATCGCCGCCGAGCGGGGCATCCTGATCGCCGACACCAAGCTGGAGCTGGGCTGGGCGGCGGACGGCACGCTCGTGCTCGGCGACGAGGTGCTCACCTCCGACTCGTCCCGGTTCTGGCCGGCCGAGTCGTACCAGCCGGGCCGCGCCCAGTTCTCCTACGACAAGCAGTACGTGCGGGACTGGGCCACGGCGAGCGGCTGGGACAAGCAGCCGCCCGCGCCCGAGGTCCCGGCCGAGGTGATCGAGGCGACCCGGGCCCGCTACGTCGAGGTGTACGAGAAGCTCACCGGCAACCGCTGGGACTGACGCTCAGTCGACCCAGTCGAGCGTGCGCCGCACCGCCTTGTGCCACTGGCGCATCTCACGCTCCCGGTGCGCCGGGTCCATCGTCGACTCCCACTGCGCGTCCGAGCGCCACTTCTCGCGCAGCGTGGCCAGGTCGGGCCAGAACCCGACGGCCAGGCCGGCGGCGTACGCGGCGCCGAGGCACGTCGTCTCGGTGATCCGGGACCGCACGACCGGCACGTCCAGCACGTCCGCGAGGAACTGCATCAGCAGCTCGTTGCCGGTCATCCCGCCGTCGACCCGCAGCCGGCGCAGCGCCACGTCGGAGTCGGCGTTCATCGCGTCCACCACCTCGCGGGTCTGGAAGGCCGACGCCTCCAGCACCGCGCGGGCCAGGTGCCCCTTGGTGATGTAGCCGGTCAGCCCGGCGATCACGCCCCGGGCGTCGCTGCGCCAGTGCGGGGCGAACAGGCCGGAGAAGGCCGGCACCACGTAGCAGCCGCCGTTGTCGTCGACGGTGCGGGCCAGCTCCTCGACCTGCGGGGCGGAGGAGATCAGGCCGAGGTTGTCGCGCAGCCACTGCACCAGCGAGCCGGTGACCGCGATGGCGCCCTCCAGCGCGTACACGGCGGGCTGGCCCTCGATCCGGTACGCCACGGTGGTGAGCAGGCCGTGCCGCGACGGCACCGGGCTGGCACCGGTGTTGAGCAGCAGGAAGCTGCCGGTGCCGTAGGTGCACTTGGCCTCGCCGGGCTGGAAGCAGGTCTGCCCGAACAGCGCCGCCTGCTGGTCGCCGAGCGCGCTCGCCACCGGCACCCCGGCCAGCACCCCCTGGGCGGTGCCGTACACCTCGGCCGAGCTGCGGATCTCCGGCAGCACGGCGGCCGGGACGCGCAGCGCGTCGAGCAGCTCCGGGGCCCAGTCGAGCGTCTCCAGGTCCATCAGCATGGTGCGGCTGGCGTTCGTCACGTCGGTGACGTGCCGGCCGGTCAGCTTCCAGATCAGCCAGCTGTCCATGGTGCCGAACAGCACCTCGCCGCGTTCGGCCCGCTCGCGCAGCCCGTCGACGTGGTCGAGCAGCCAGCACAGCTTCGGGCCGGCGAAGTAGGTGGCCGGGGTCAGGCCGGTGCGGGCCCGCAGCCGCTCCTCGTCGTACGTCTCGGTCAGCTCGCGCAGCAGCGGGCCGGTGCGGGTGTCCTGCCAGACGATCGCGTTCGCCACCGGCCGGCCGGTCTCCCGGTCCCACACCACTGTGGTCTCGCGCTGGTTGGTGATGCCCACCGCGGCCAGCGACTCGGTGCCGATGTCGGCGCTCGCCAGCGCCTCGCGCACCACGTGCTCGACGTTCGTCCAGATCTCCTCGGCGTCGTGCTCCACCCAGCCGGGCCGGGGGAAGATCTGCCGGTGCTCGCGCTGGGCCACGGCGACGATCTCACCGGCCCGGTCGAAGACGATGCAGCGCGAGGACGTGGTGCCCTGGTCGATGGCGGCGACGAACTCTGCGGTCACGGCAGCACCGTACCCGCCGCGAGCGTCCACCGTCTCCCTCCGGCGGCCCGTACGATCATCAGACGTGCGTGACATTGCCGTGTTCAGCGGGTCGGCCCATCCCGACCTCGCCGCCGAGATCTGCGCCCACCTCCACGTCCCGCTGCACCCGGTGCGGGTGTCCCGGTTCGCCAACGACTGCCTGGAGGTGCAGTTGCAGGCGAACTGCCGGGAGCGCGACGTCTTCCTCATCCAGCCGCTGGTGCCGCCGGTGCAGGAGCACCTGGTCGAGCTGCTGCTCATGATCGACGCGGCCCGGGGCGCGTCGGCCGCGCGGATCACCGTGGTGCTGCCGCACTACGCGTACGCCCGGTCCGACAAGAAGGACGCCCCGCGCATCTCCATCGGTGGCCGGCTCGTCGCCGACCTGCTCACCTCCGCGGGCGCGGACCGGGTGCTGGCCATGACGCTGCACTCGCCGCAGGTGCACGGCTTCTTCAGCGTCCCGGTGGACCACCTGCACGCGCTGCGCGAGCTGGCCGCCCACTTCAAGGGGTACGACCTGAGCAACGCGGTGGTGGTCTCGCCGGACCTGGGCAACGCCAAGGAGGCCGCCGCGTTCGCCCGGATGCTCGGTACGCCGGTGGCGGCCGGCGCGAAGCAGCGTTTCAGCGACGACCGGGTGCAGATCAGCACGATCATCGGGGACGTGGCGGACCGGGACGTGATCGTGCTGGACGACGAGATCGCCAAGGGCAGCACGGTGATCGAGCTGATCTCGCACCTGCGGGAGCGGCGGGTCCGCTCGATCCGGCTGGCCTGTACGCACGGCCTGTTCTCCAGCGGGGCGCTGGAGCGGCTGAGCGCGCAGGAGGGCGTCCTGGAGATCGTCTGCACCAACACGGTGCCGATCCCGGCCCAGAAGCGGGTGCCGAAGCTGGAGGTGCTGTCGGTGGCGCCGGCGCTGGCCGAGGCGATGCGGCGGATCCACAACGGGGAGTCGGTGAGCGCCCTGTTCGCCTGACGGCGGCGGGTCAGCCGTCCCGTGGGCCGGTGACGGGCTGGCGGGTGGCGAGCGCGGCGGTGATCCGGACGACCGTGCCGGCGTCGCCGCTCTCCACCTCCATCGCGTCGCTCAGCTCCCGGGCCAGCCAGAGACCCCAGCCGCCGGCGGTGTCCGGCGCGGGCCGCTCGCGGTCGCGCAGCCGCCGTTCGCTGATCCCGGGCCCGTGGTCGGCGACCTCGCAGACCAGTTCGCCGTCCCGCTCCCAGAGCCGTAGCCAGCCCTGCCCGCCGCCGTGGCGGACCGCGTTGGTGATCAGCTCGTTGACCGCCAGCACGAAGTCGTCCAGCCGTTGGCCGGACAGGCCGGAACCGTGCGCGCAGGAGGTGACCGAGTGCCGCAGCCCGGTCACCTGCGCCTGGTCGAAGGCGGTGGCGAGAAGCAGGGAAGGTTCGATGGGCACAACCGTACGCGGTGCGGGGAGTTCTGCGTCTGTCATGACCCCGTCCCGACGATGGCTCTCGACGACTTTCGCGGCATTTCCACCGTACGTCAGGGTTTCTCGGGCCGCACCGCCCGGGGTGCCCTGGACCGGCTGTGACAGGGTGGCCCACATGCCGTCGTCCTCCGGCCTCGAGGGCCCCTTCTGGCGATCGATAGCGGTGTTCCGCTTCGCCGCGCTCGCGTACGTCGGACTGGTCGTGCTGCGCGACGCGGACCGCTACGCGCACCCGGTCGCCGCAGGCGGTGTCCTGCTCGCGATGCTGGCGTGGAGCGGCGTGACGGCGGCCGGCTACGGCCGTCCGGCCGGGCGGCGCTGGCCGCTGCTCCTGGCCGACCTCGGCGTGGTGCTGGCGATCATCCTGGTCACGCCGTGGGTGGTGGGCGGCGCGGCGCTGGCCGCCGGGGTGCCGATGCTGACCGCCGCCTGGCTGGCCGGGCCGGTGCTGGCCTGGGCGGTCTCCGGCGGGCGGCGACGTGGCGCGGTCGCCGCGATCGTCCTCGGCGGCGCCGACCTCGCCACCCGGGACCGGATCAGCCCGTCCGCGCTGACCGGGGCGATCCTCATGCTGCTCGCCGGCGTGGTGGTCGGGCACGTGGCGCGGCTGGCGGTGCAGGCGGAGGAGCGGTTGCAGCGGGCGGTGGAGCTGGAGGCGGCCACCCGCGAGCGGGAACGGCTGGCCCGCGACATCCACGACTCGGTGCTCCAGGTGCTCGCGCTGGTCCGGCGGCGCGGCGCGGACCTGGACGGCGAGGCGGCCGAGCTGGCCCGGCTGGCCGGCGAGCAGGAGGCGGCGCTGCGGGCGCTGATCGGCCGGGCGGGCGCGCCGCCGGACCCGGGCGGGGACGAGCAGGACCTGCGCGACCTGATCGACAGGTACGCCTCGGCCACGGTGGTGGTGTCCGCGCCTGCCACACCGGTGCCGTTGCCCGCGCGGACCGCCGGTGAGCTGGGCGCGGCGGTCGGCGCGGCGCTGGACAACGTGGCCCGGCACGCCGGTGGCCGGGCCTGGGTGCTGATCGAGGACGAGGAGGAGACGGTGACCGTCTCGGTACGCGACGAGGGGCCGGGCATCCCGGACGGGCGGCTGGTGGAGGCCGCCGCGCAGGGGCGGCTCGGGGTGGCGCAGTCCATCCGGGGCCGGGTGGCGGACCTGGGCGGCGAGGTGCGGATCGTGTCCGCGCCGGGCGCCGGCACCGAGATCGAGCTGGTCGTGCCGAGGAGCCGCAGGTGAGCGTCCGGGTGATGGTGGTCGACGACCACCCGATGTGGCGCGAGGGCGTGGCCCGGGACCTGACCGAGGCGGGCCACGAGGTGGTGGCGACCAGCGGCGAGGGCCGGCAGGCGGTACGGGTGGCCGCGGCGGCCCGTCCCGACCTCGTCGTGCTCGACCTCCAGCTGCCGGACATCTCCGGCGTCGAGGTGATCCGGGGCCTGCGCGCCGCGCTGCCCGACGTGCGGGTGCTCATGCTGTCGGCGAGCGGCGAGCCGCAGGGCGTGCTGGACGCGGTCAAGGCCGGCGCCACCGGCTACCTGATCAAGTCGGCCGCACCGGCGGAGTTCCTCGACGCGGTGCGCCGCACGGCGGCCGGTGAGCCGGTGTTCACGCCCGGCCTGGCCGGGCTGGTGCTGGGGGAGTACCGGCGGCTGGCCGCGGCGCCGCCCGCCCCGCACGACGACGCACCCCGGCTCACCGAACGGGAGACCGAGGTGCTGCGTCTGGTCGCCAAGGGGCTGTCCTACAAGCAGATCGCCGACCGGCTGAGCCTGTCCCACCGGACCGTGCAGAACCACGTGCAGAACACCCTGGGCAAGCTCCAGTTGCACAACCGGGTCGAGCTGACCCGGTACGCCATCGAGCGGGGCCTGGACGACTGAGCGGTCAGCGCGCCTCCGGCGGCCGGGTCTCGTGCACCGCCAGCTCCTCCGCGCTGGCCCCGCCACCGGCCGCGCCGGCGTCGTAGGCGACGTTGTCGGTCTCCTGGTCGGTGTGTGCGCCCTCGTCCGGCTCGACCAGCCGGCCCACCTGGTGGTCGGCGACGGTGCCGAGCTGGCCGTGGTCGTACACCGAGACCGGGGAGTCCGGGTCCGAGACCGGGCCCGGGTCGATCACGTCGGCGTCGAGCTGGGCCTGCGCGGCGGCCTCCTCGCTGTCCGCCTCGGCGGCGATGTCCGGGTCGACCGGGCCGGCGAGCGGATCGTCGGCGGGACGCTCGTACTGCTCGCGCTGGAGTTTGTAGTCCAGCGACTCGCCGTCGAGCTGCTCCTCCGCCGTGGTGCCGAACTGGTCCACGGCGACCGGCGTGCGGTCACCGGGGAGCTGGGCCGGCTCGGGGCCGTCCGCCTCGCGCCCGGTCAGCACGTCGTCGTTCGCGGTGGAGTCGTCGTCGGCGGTGTCGGGCAGGCCCGCCGCCTCGGGATCGGACACGGGGGTGGGGTACTCGTCGTCGCGCATGCCCGGGAACTACCCACTGCGCTCCCCGCCCTAACCGCGTCCGGCCGGGTGGATCGGGAGAAACAGTGCGAAAAGCACCTCAGTTGCGGTACGCCGCCTCGTCCTCGGCGTACAGCACGCACCACACCACCTTGCCGTCGGGCAGCGCCGTGCTGCCCCAGCGCCGGGCCACCGTGTCGATGAGCAGCAGCCCCCGCCCGCCCACCGAGTCCACCGGCGCCGGACCGCCGTACGCGGGCCGCCCGGTCGAGTGGTCCCGGACCGCGACGTGCAGCGCGCCGCCGCGCGGGGCCAGCCGGAGCGTCATCGGCGTGACCGCGTGCGCCACCACGTTGTTGACCATCTCGGTGACCGCGATGCAGGCCGGCTCGGCCAGCTCCGGCAGTCCCCACCTGGCGCAGCCGTCGGCCACCAGCACCCGCGCCTGCCGGGCGGCCTCGACCACCGGGGGCAGCGCGGCGTCGAGCGGCTCGGGCGGGGCGTCGGGGTGCGGCCCGTCCGGGTCGAGCAGCAGCCGCGCGGCGGGCCAGTCGTCCACCGCCCGGCAGACCTCGTCCAGCGCGTCGCGTGCCATCGGATCGGGGATCCGCACCCCGGACAGGTCCACGAGCAGCACCCCGGGCTGCCGCCACAGCCGGGCGAGCAGCGCGTCCCGTACGGCCTCCACCTCGGACCGGTCGAGCACCCCGGTCAGCCGGACCGTCGGCGAGGAGTCGTCGGTCTCCACCAGGCAACGCGCATCCGTCGGCATGATCGCCCCATTGTGCACCTCGGTCCACGCCCGCGCACCGGTCCGGTCGACGGGACTCACGACCGGTCGGCCCGCGACCGGCGGCTGAGCGCCGCCACCGTGCCGACAGCCGTGCCGGCGGCCAGCCCGACCGCCGCGCTCAGCCTGAGCACCTGACCGCGCCGGCCGGACCACCCGTCGGTCCGCTCCGCCGCCGCGTCCGGCGTGAAGACCGCGCCGGTGGAGTCGGCGCGTACGCCGGGGCCGAACTGGGTGCGCGCGGTGTACCAGCCCAGCACGCGCTCGGCCAGCGCCGGGGCGAGCCGCCACTGGAGCCCGATCAGCCGGGCCGCGCCGCCCGCGTACGCCTCGCGCCGGGGCCGCCGCAGCAGCTTGACGATCGTCTCGGCGACCATCTCCGGCGGGTACACCGGCGGCGGTGGGGTCAGCTCCCGGCCGGAGTGGTTGGCGGCGTGCCGGAAGAACGGCGTGTCGATGGTCGCGGGCAGCACGGTGCAGATCGAGATGGTGCCCCGGCCGGTCACCCGCAGCTCCTGCCGGACGGTGTCGGCCAGACCGCGGATCGCGTGCTTCGTCGCGTTGTACGCCGACTGGTACGGCATCGCCACCTCGGCCAGGACCGAGGCGTTGTTGACGAGCACCCCGCCGCCGGCCGCGTCGAGCCAGGGCAGCGCGGCGCGCGTCCCGTACACGGCGCCGAGCAGGTTCACGTCCACCACCCGGCGGAACTCGGCCACCGGGATCTCGTCGAACAGCCCCACGGTGCCCACCGCCGCGTTGTTGATCCAGGCGTCGATCCGGCCGAACTCGGCCACCGCCCGCCCCGCCAGCCGCTCCACCGCCTCCGGGTCGGTCACGTCGGTGGGCACCACCAGGGCCCGCCCGCCCAGTTCCCGGCAGAACGACGCGACCCGGCGCAGCGCGGACTCGGTCCGGGCGGCCAGCACCACGTCGGCGCCCCGGCGGGCCAGCGCGTACGCGGTCGCAGCGCCGATCCCGCTGGAGGCGCCGGTGATGACGACTGTGGCGTCGGAGAGGCTGCGGGTCAGCGGCATTCCCCGTCGGTACCCCGGGCCGGGGCGGTCATGCCGACCGTTTTCGCCGGTGATCGGCATCGGTCGGCTGTCCCGCCCACGGGACGCACTGGCCGGGTGACCCCGATCTGTCAGGTTTGGGCGCACCGGACCTGGGTTAATGGGACGCTCTGACCGGAGACCCCGCTCGCGAGAAACGCATGGAGGTGCACCATGCGCGTCGGCCTTGTATGCGCGCACGCCGGCTCGTCCACCGACGGTCCCACCGTCGGGACGCAGGAGCACATTGCGCGCGTGGCGGCGGAGCTCGCCGCCCGGGGCCATGACGTCCGCGTCTACGAGCGCCGTGCCGCGTCTGCCCAGCCCGCCCTGACCGAACTCGACGGCTACCGGGTGGAACGTGTCCCGGTCGGCCCGCCCGACATGCTCTCCACCGCCGAGCTGGTCCCGTTCGTCGCCGAGTACGGCCGCTGGCTGGCCGGGCAGTGGGCCGGGGACTGGACCCCCGACGTGGTGCACGGGCACTACTGGGTCGGCGGGCTGGCCGCCGCGCACGCGGTCCGCGCCACGGACATCCCGGTGGTGCAGACGTTCCACTCGCTCGGCGTGGAGCAGTTGCGGCACCTCGGCCGCGGGTACACCGGGCCGGGGGAGCGCATCCCGCTGGAGCGGGCGCTGACCCGGGCCGTGGACGTGGCGGTGGCCCAGTGCAACGACGAGGTCGACGAGCTGACCCGGATGGGCCTGCAACGCACAGCGGTGGCGATGGTGCCGACCGGCGTGGACACCGGCCAGTTCCACCCGGACGGCGAGGCGGCTCCCCGGGACCAGCGGGCCCGGATCCTCTCCGTCGGCGGGCTCGCGCCCGGACACGGCCAGGACGACCTGATCCGGGCGATGCGGCTGGTCGGTGACGCGGAGCTGGTGATCGCCGGCGGTCCGCCGCCCGAGCGGCTGGACGGGCACGCCGAGGCGCGCCGGCTGCGCGAGCTGGCCGAGCGGGCGGGCGTGGCGGAGCAGGTGAAGCTGGTCGGCGCGGTGCCGCACGACCAGATGGCCACCTGGTACCGCTCCGCCGACGTGGTGGCCTGCACCCCGCACTACGCGTCAGCCGGGCGGGTGTCGCTGGAGGCGATGGCCTGCGGCGTACCGGTGGTCGGCTACGCCATGGGCGGCATCGCCGACGCGGTGGTGGACGAGGTGACCGGCAAGCTGGTGCCGCCGGGTGACGTCCGCACGCTCGGGGTCACGCTGCGCCGGCTGCTGTCCGACAACGCCGGACGGTTCGCGTACGGGCACGCCGCCGTGGACCGGGTCCGGTGCAGCTACACCTGGGAACGGACCGCCGCCGCGCTGGAACGCCTCTACGAGCGGGTGATCGGGCGGCGCCGCCCGGCCACCCCGATCGAGCCGACGCCGGTCGAGGCGACGCCGCCGGTCGAGGTGGTCGTCTCCGAACGGGGGCCGGTCGAGGCCGCCTGAACCGGCACCATCGCGGCGCCCACCATCGCCTTCTGGCGGGCGCCGCTGTGGTGGTGCTGCGGTTCGGCGTACCGGGTCAGGCCGACCACCGCCGCGAGCGTCACCAGGAAGCCGAGCCCGGCCAGCCACTCCCGACCGGGCCAGATCTTGTCGTTGAGCAGCAGCAGGCCGACGATCGCGGCGGGTACCGCCCCGGCGGCGTCCATCGCCGCCACCGCCGCCGTGGTCGACCCCCGCTGCATGGCCAGCCCGAGCAGCAACTGGCCGATCAGCGAGTGGACGATCAGCAGGTAGAGCAGCGGGTCGCGGAGGAACGCCTCGACCGATCCGGCCGAGGCGAGCGGGCGGGCCGCCACCGCCGCGGCGGAGAACGCCATCCCGGCCAGCGAGCCGAGCACCACCGACCCGAGCGCGCCGTGCAGCCGGGCGGCGAAGAAGCCGGAGGCGGCGATCGCGAGCACCGCCACCGCCAGGCCGACCAGCCCGGCGGTGCCGAGCTGCCGTGACGGCGCCGGCTGGGCGGAGAGCACGAGCGCGGTGATGCCGGCGAACAGCAGCACCAGAAGAACCACCTCGGCCGCCGGCAGCCGCCACTTGAGCACCAGCACGCCGAGGACGGCGGTCACCCCGAGCCCGGCCGCCACGCTGGCCTGGACCAGGAACAACGGCAGGTCGCGGCGGGCCAGGAAGGCCAGCACGAAGCCGACGACCTGGCAGGTCAGGCCGATCAGGTACGTCCGGTGCCCGGCCAGGCGCAGCAGCAGCCCCGGGTCGAACGTGTGGTGCACTGTGGTCCGCGCGGCCGCGACCGACTGGAGGAGGTTGGCGAAGCCGTACGCGATGATCATCGCCGCCAGGAAGCACCAACCGGAGGAAACCACCTGGCGAGGATAGAGGCTCCCCCCGGGTCAGCGCTCGGCTGGACGGCCGAGCCGGGCCAGGATGTCGTCGTGCAGCGCCCCGTTGCTGGCCACGGCGCTGATGTCGGCGGAGTCGGCACCGGCCGGCGCGGGCCGTCCGGCCAGATCCGTGACGACTCCGCCCGCCTCGGTGACGATCGGGACCAGCGCGGCGATGTCCCACAGCGACAGCTCCGGCTCCACCATCACGTCCAGTGCACCCTCGGCCAGCAGCATGTAGCCGTAGAAGTCGCCGTACGCGCGGCTGCGCCAGGTGTCGCGCATGAGCTGGAGCACCGCGTCCAGCCGCCCGGCCTGCTCCCACCCGGTCAGCGACGAGTAGCAGAAGCTCGCGTCGCCGAGCGCTGTCACGCCGGAGACCCGGATCGGCGTGCCGTCCGCCGGACCGGTACCGGCGAACGCGCCCGCGCCGAGCGCACCCCACCAGCGGCGGCCCAGCGCCGGGGCGGAGACCAGGCCGAGCACCGGCCGGTCGTGCTCCAGCCGCGCGATCAGGGTGGCCCAGACCGGTACGCCCCGGACGAAGTTCTTCGTGCCGTCGATCGGGTCGATCACCCAGCGCCGCCCGTCCGGGCCGGCCGGCGGCTGCTCGCCGTACTCCTCGCCGAGCAGGCCGTCGCCGGGACGGTGGGCGGCCAGCAGCGCGCGGATCTCCCGCTCCACGGCGGTGTCCGCGTCGGAGACCGGGGTAAGGTCCGGCTTGGACTCGACGCGCAGGTCGAGCGCGCGGAACCGGGCCGAGGAGACGGCGTCCGCGGCGTCGGCGAGCAGGTGGGCGAGGGCGAGGTCGTCGGCGTACCCGGTCATGACGGACACGCTAGTGGCGGCGGCCCGGCCGGCGACGGCGGGTCGCCGCCGGTCCGCCGGTCAGGAACCGGCGAGCGGATCGCCGGGGTTGCGCTCCGGTTCGCGCGGGTCGCCCTCGCCGCTGCGGGAGGCCAGCAACCGGCGGTACGAGGCGAGCCGGCGCGCGTCCGCCTTCCCGGCGGCCACCCAGGCGTCGAGCGCGCAGTCCGCCTCGTCGGCGGTGTGCGGGCAGTTGGCCGGGCAGTCCACCGTCGCCTCGACCAGGTCCGGGAAGCCGTGCAGCAGGCTCTCGGCGGACACGTGGGCCAGCCCGAAGCTGCGTACCCCCGGGGTGTCGACGATCCAGCCGGTGTCGCCGTCGGCGCCGGGCTCGGCGGGCAGCCGCAGCGCCACGGCGCTGGTCGAGGTGTGCCGGCCCCGGCCGATCGCGCTGACCGTGCCCACCGCCCGTTCGGCGTCCGGGACGAGGCGGTTGACGAGCGTCGACTTGCCCACGCCGGAGTGACCCACCATCACCGAGACCCGGCCGGCGAGCAGTGCCCGCAGCGCGGCCAGGTCGGAGTCCGGGCGGATCAGCACGTACGGCAGCTCCAGCTCGGTGTAGTAGCCGAGCACCGCCTCCGGGCCGGCCAGGTCGGCCTTGGTGAGGCAGAGCAGCGGCTCGATGTCGGCGTCGTACGCGGCCACCAGGCAGCGGTCGATGAACCCGGTACGCGGCGGCGGGTCGGCGAGCGCGCTGACGATCACCAGCTGGTCGGCGTTGGCGACCACCACCCGTTCCAGCCGCCCCTCGGCGGTGGTCTCGTCGTCGTCGGCGGTACGCCGCAGCACCGAGGTCCGCTCGGCGATGCGCACGATCCGGGCCAGCGCGCCCGGCGCCCCGGACGTGTCCCCGACCAGACCCACCCGGTCGCCCACCACCACCGACTTGCGTCCCAGCTCGCGGGCGCGCATGGCGGTCACGAGCGGCGCGTCCGGCCCGGCTCCGGGGAGCACGCAGGTGTAGCGGCCCCGGTCGACGGCGATGACGAACCCGTCGACGGCGTCGGCGTGCCGGGGCCGGGTGCGCGTACGCGGGCGCGACGACCGGCCCGGTCGTACCCGGACGTCGTCCTCGTCGTACTCGCGCCGCTTCGTCGCCAGGACGTCCCCCCGCTGTCAGTTCTTGCCGGTCACCATCCCCGACCATAGTGCCGGGAACTCCGGCATGGTCTTGGAGGTGCACGCCACGTCGTCGACCTCGATGCCGGGGACGGCGAGCCCGGCCACCGCCGCCGCGTGCGCCATCCGGTGGTCGGCGTACGTGCGGAACGTCCCGCCGCGAAGCGGGCGGGGCCGGATGTCCAGTCCGTCGCGGGTCTCGGTGATGTCCGCGCCGAGCGCGGTGAACTCCTTGGCGAGCGCGGTGACCCGGTCGGTCTCGTGGCCGCGGATGTGGCCGATGCCGGTGAGCCGGGACGGGCCGTCGGCGAGCAGCGTGAGCGCGGTCAGCACCGGGGTCAGTTCGCCGACGTCGGAGAGGTCGGCGTCGAGCCCGCGCACCGTGCCGGTGCCGCGCACGGTCAGGCCGTCGGTGCCGAGGCTCACCTCGCCGCCCATCCGGTGCAGCAGCTCCCGGAGCCGCTCGACCGGCTGGAGGCTGCTGCGCGGCCAGCCCTGCAGCGTCACCTCGCCGCCGGTGACCAGTGCGGCGGCGAAGAACGGCGCCGCGCCGGACAGGTCCGGCTCGATCTCCCAGCCGCGCCCGGACAGCGGGCCCGGCTCGACCGTCCAGACGTCGGGCGTGGTGTCGTCCACGGCGGCGCCGGCGGCACGCAGCATCTGCACCGTCATCCGCACGTGCGGCGCGGACGGCACCGGCGGCCCCACGTGCCGGACCACGACGCCCCTGTCGAAGCGCGGCGCGGCCAGCAGCAGCCCGGAGACGAGCTGACTGGACGCGGAGGCGTCGATCACCACGTCGCCGCCGGTCACCCGGCCCGCGCCGAGCACGACGAGCGGCAGGCTGCCGGCCGGTGGCGCGTCGATCCGGACGCCGAGCGCGCGCAGCGCGCCGATCAGCGGCCCGAGCGGGCGGGTCCGGGCGTGCGCGTCGCCGTCGAACGTGACCCGCCCGGCGGCCAGCCCGGCCACCGGGGGCAGGAACCGCATCACGGTGCCGGCCAGGCCGACGTCGACGTGCGCCGGACCGGCCAGCGGGTAGGGGCGGACCAGCCAGCGGTCGTCGTCCGAGATCGACATGTGGGCGCCGAGGGCGCGCAGGCCACCGGCCATCAGTTCGGTGTCCCGGGCGCGCAGCGGCCGGGCGAGTGTCGACGGCCCGCCGGCGAGCGCGGCGAGCACCAGGGCCCGGGCGGTCATCGACTTGGAGCCGGGCAGGCGCAGCGTCGCGGCGACCGGGTCGCTCGCGGTCGGCGCGGTCCACTGCTGCGGCGGACGCGTCGCGGTCGGATTGCTCACCGTTACATTCTGCCAAGCTCGCGGGCCGGTGGAACCGCCCGTCGCCTCTGCTCCCGTTGGGCGGGACAGCCGGAACGTCCGGATGCGGCTAGCGTGGGCGCCATGTGCGGGAGGTACGCCACGACCCGGAGCGCCGCCGACCTGAGCGCGCTGTTCGAGTCGGCCGACGAGACCGGCGGGGTGACGCCGGACTACAACGTCGCGCCGACCGACCCGGTGCCGCTGGTCCGGCTCGCCCCGGACGGTCATCGACTGCTCTCCCTCGGCCGCTGGGGCCTGCTCCCGCAGTGGTCGCGCAGCGCCGCCGGGGCCGCCCGCATGATCAACGCGCGGGCCGAGACGGTGGCCACCAGCCGGGCGTACGCGCCGTCCTTCGCCCGCCGCCGCTGCCTGGTCCCCGCCGACGGGTGGTACGAGTGGGTCCGCCTCGCCGACGGCGGGCGTCAGCCCTACTTCATGACCCCGCGGGACGGCTCGGTCCTGGCCTTCGCCGGCATCTGGTCGGTCTGGGAGTCGGCCGGCGCGGCCCGGCTCACGTTCAGCGTGCTCACCACCGCCGCAACCGGCGAGCTGGCCGAGGTGCACGACCGGATGCCGCTGCTGCTGTCGCCGGAGCGCTGGGCGGAGTGGCTCGGCCCGGCCGAGGAGCCGGCGGAACTGCTCGCGCCGCCGGACGCCGGCCTGCTCGCCGGGCTGGAGATCCGGCCCGTGTCCCGGGCCGTCGGCGACGTCCGCAACGACGGCCCGGAGCTGGTCGCCGCGGTGGCTCCGGCGGGTGCCGGGACGCCCGCCGGACCGACGCTGTTCTGATCACGCTCCGCCACATGCGGGTGCCCCGTTTGTCGGGGTTGGGCCGGAAAAGTCGCCCGGACGTTCAGTCAGTTTCATTGAAGACCCTTGTCCTTACGTATTCGAATGCGATAGAACACAGCGCCGGTGATGGGCGTCTGTTCGCACGGGGCGGATGACATCCATCGATCTTGTGAGAGATCTACGCCGGTTCCCACGGGGGAGGTGGGTGTATTGACACGGGCACGTATGCCGCGTCCGCACGAGGTAGCCGCCGCACGGCGCGATCCGCGACTGCTGCGGGCGCTGAGCGAACGACGCCAGGACGACGCGTGGCGCACCAGGGGCACCTGTCAGAACGTCGATCCGGAGACGTTCTTTCCGGCACCGAACGAACCGGCCGACGCGGCGGTGGCGCTCTGCCGCACCTGCGACGTCCAGGGCTCCTGCCTGGCCTGGGCGCTTGAGGTGGGCGACTGCCACGGCGTCTGGGGCGGCACCACGCCGCGTGAGCGGCGCGCCATGCTGGTGGCCTGGCGCAGCGAGGTGCAGCCGGATCCGGACGCGCTCGACGACGCCGGTCCGCCGGTGCGCGACCGCCTGCTCACGCTGGTTCCGCTGAGCTGATCCCGACGTCGCCGGTGGCCCGCTCCGGCTGGCCGCGGGCGACGTCGGCGTTTCCGCGCCGGACCACCGTCGGGCGCGCCGGTCCGCGCAGAATGGGCCGGTGCGGCACGACGACGAGATCGACACTCCACGCGGGCCCGCCCGGCTCCGCTTCGACACACCCGCCGACGCCACCACGGTGCTGGTGCTCGGGCACGGCGCCGGTGGTGACGTGGACGCGCCCGACCTGACCGCGGTGCGGGACGCGGTGCTCGCCGCCGGGGCCGGGGTGGCCCTGGTGACCCAGCCGTACCGGGTGGCCGGGCGACGCGCGCCCGCTCCCGCGGGGCACCTCGACGAGGCGTGGACGGCGGTCCTGGCCGACCTGCGCCGACGTGCCCCGCTGGTGCGCCACTGGGTGGTCGGCGGCCGGTCCAGCGGAGCCCGGGTGGCCTGCCGTACCGCCACCGCCGTCGGCGCGGCCGGAGTCGTCGCGCTGGCGTTCCCGCTGCACCCGCCGGGACGACCGGAACGCTCCCGGGCCGGCGAACTGCTCACCGGGCTGCCCACGCTCGTCGTCAACGGCGACCGGGATCCGTTCGGCGTGCCCGAGCCGGGCCCCGGCATCGAGGTGGTGGTCCGGCCGGGGGAGCGCCACGACCTGCGCCGCGATCCGGCCGGTACGGCCGCCGTGGTGCGGGACTGGCTGCGCGTACACGGGTGGTCGTCCTGACCGGGCGGCGCGCGCCGTGACCGTCCGGCGCGGCGGGTCGTTGCACCGGTTGGTGCCGGCCGCCCGGTTCGGGCGCGCCGGGGCCACCCTCCCAGGCCCTTCCTGGTCCCAGCGTCGGTCGCGGCCGAGGCCGGGACCAGGATCGGGTGGGGCCGGAGGAATGCCACGCCCCACAACTCGCGTTGTCTCCCTGTGGACGACGACAGAGCCATCGCGAGGGGGGTGACCGGTGCCGATCGAGACACGGAGCCGGGAACGGGACGAACGGGACGAGCGCCAGCTCCGGCGGCTGCTCGACGCGCCGGAGTGGCCCGCGGCGGCGTCGGTCGTGAGCACCGGCACACACTCCGGAAGTGAATCTGCCGGTAAGTGGGTACGCGTATCCTCGGCGGGAAAGCATCCGACGCGAGGGGATGTGCGGTTGACCACCGAGAAGACGGACGAGCGCAGGGCCCGCTTCGAGCGGGACGCGATGCCCTTCGTCGATCAGCTCTACGCTGCCGGGCTGCGGATGACCCGCAACCCGGCGGACGCGGAGGACCTGGTTCAGGAGACGTACCTGAAGGCGTACGCCGCCTTCCACCAGTTCGAGCAGGGCACGAACCTGAAGGCCTGGCTCTACCGGATCCTGACCAACACCTACATCAACACCTACCGCAAGCGGCAGCGCCAGCCCATCCAGGCGCCGACCGAGGAGATCACCGACTGGCAGCTCGCCGAGGCCGAGTCGCACACGTCCAGCGGCCTGCGCTCGGCCGAGACGGAGGCGCTCGACCGGCTGCCGGACAGCGACGTCAAGGAGGCCCTCCAGCAGTTGCCGGAGGAGTTCCGCCTGGCCGTCTACCTGACCGACGTCGAGGGCTTCTCCTACAAGGAGGTCGCCGACATCATGGGCACGCCGATCGGCACCGTGATGTCCCGTCTGCACCGTGGCCGACGTAATCTGCGGAAGCTGCTGGAGCAGTACGCGGCGGAGCGGGGTTTCAGCGCCGCCTCGTCGAAGAAGGGTTCGACCGCCGCCGCCGGCCGGGAGGTGTGACCGTGAGCTGTGGACAACCGCACGAGACGGACTGCCACGAGGTCCTCGCCGAGGTCTACCTCTACCTCGACCTGGAGTGCGCCGAGGAGCGCCGGGTGCTGATCCGGCACCACCTGGACGAGTGCGGGCCGTGCCTGCGCGAGTACGGCATCGAGCAGGAGGTCAAGGCGCTCGTCGCCCGGTGCTGCGGCAACGAGGCGGCCCCGGAGAAGCTGCGGGAGCGGCTGCGCCTGCGGCTGACCGAGCTGGTGGTCTTCGAGACCACCGAGTCCCGCGAACTGGCCGACTGACGAACGACGCGAAACGGCCCGGGTCCGATCACGGACCCGGGCCGTCGCGCTGTCCGGCGACTGCGCCGCCTGATCGGATGATCAGGAGTTGGGGCGCTTGCCGTGGTTGGCGCCGCTCTTCTTACGGGCCTTCTTCTTGCGGGCCTTCTTCGCCATGCTCTGCCTCCTTGTGCTGGTCACGGTTCCGTCCGCGGCGGAGCGCGGCGGAGGTCGCGGTGTGGCCCACCGGGCTCGCCGGTGGCCGACCCGCACGATGCTAGTGCCGTCACCGCCCGCCGGGGCGCGGCGGGGCGGATCGCGGCCCGGTGGTGCGCGGCCCGGCGTGACCGGCGTCATGATTGGATACCGTTCGCAGGATTGTCGGGGAGCTGTCGGGGAGAAGGAGGGCCGCGAGATGGCCGAGGAGATCCGCGCCGAGATGGTGGCGAACGTCTGGAAGGTCGTCGTGGCGGCCGGCGACACGGTGTCCGAGGGCGACACCCTCGTCATCCTGGAGTCGATGAAGATGGAGATCCCGGTGGTCGCCGAGTCCGACGGCGTGGTGCAGAAGCTCGCCGTCAACGAGGGCGACGTGGTGCAGGACGGCGACCTGATCGCGGAGATCGGTTGACCGGCCTGCGGGTGCGCCGCGCCGAGCCGGCGGACTTCCCCGTCGTGGCCCGGCTGACCGTCGCCGCGTACGAGGCGGACGGCCAGCTCAAGGACGAGAGCGGGTACGCGCCGGTGCTCGCCGACGTGGCCGGCCGCGCCGAGACCGGCGAGGTGCTGGTGGCCGTCGACGACGCCACCGGCCAGGTGCTCGGTGCGGTGACGTTCGTGCTGCCCGGCACCCCGTACGCCGAACTGGCCGGCCCGGGCGAGGCCGAGTTCCGGATGCTCGCTGTGGATCCGGCCGCGCAGGGCCGGGGCGCGGGCGCCGCGCTCGCGTCCGCGTGCGTGGCGCGCGCCACGGAGCTGGGCTGCACGGCTGTGGTGATCTGCGTCCGCGCCGGGATGGCGGCGAACGCCCACCGCCTCTACGAGCGGCTCGGTTTCGTCAGGTACCCGGAGAAGGACTGGACGCCGCTGCCCGGCATCGACCTGCGCGGCCTGCGTCTGGACCTGAGCGCGGCGGGCTGAACCGGCTCAGCCCTGGCCGGTCTCGCCGGTCTCGCCGATCTTGGCGAGCAGCTCGTCGGCCACCTGGAGCGCGATCCGCTTGCGCTCGTCGTCGGTGATGCCCGGCGCGCGTACCGCGAACCAGCTGCTGTGCACCGCGAACAGCGTGAGCGCGGCGCGGAGCTGGGCGGCGGGTGAGTCGTCGCCCCGGCACAGCTCGTGCGCCAGCCGCATCATCCGGTCCCGCATCTGCTGGCCGGCGACGAGGCTCTTGAGCACCGTCTGGTTCTGCTCGAAGAAGCGCATCACCTGGGGCAGGTCGCCGGCGAACATGCTGTCGGCGTACCTGCCGATCAGGGCCCGCCTGGTCGCCAGGGTGGGCGGCTGGTCGGCGGCCCAGGCGATCAGCTCGTCCATCCGGCGCAGCCGGTCGTCGACCAGGCTGGTGACGATCTCGTCCTTGCTCTTGAAGTGGTAGTAGAGCGCCGCCTTGGTCACGCCGAGCCGCTCGGCGATCTCCCGCAGCGACGTCTTCTCGTAGCCCTGTTCGGTGAAGAGTTCCAAGGCGACGGCCTGGATCCGCTCCCGCGTGCCACCTGTGGTCTCCCTCACCGGCCGACATCCTTCCAATCCGCTTGACGTGCGCCCGCCATCAGCTTACCGTCCGGCTAGTAAGTAAACTAGCCGGGCGGCAAGTAAGTCGATCATCCGATCTGCGGGGGAGCCTACCGATGAGTCAACCAGCCCAGGTGACCACGAGACCCAATGTCCGGGTCGTCCTGTTCGGTCTGATGATCGCGATGATGCTCGCGATGCTCGACAACATGATCGTCAGCACCGCGCTGCCGCGGATCGTCTTCGAGTTCGGCGGCGCCGACCACTTCACCTGGGTGGTCACCGCGTACGTGCTGGGCACTACCGTCTCGACGCCGATCTGGGGCAAGCTCGGCGACCTGTACGGCCGCAAGACGGTCTTCCTCACCGCCGTGGTGGTGTTCCTGGTCGGCTCCGCGCTCTGCGGCATGTCCGGCTCCGGCGTCTTCGGCGGCGCCGACACCGGCATGACCGAGCTGATCGCGTTCCGGGCCGTCCAGGGCCTCGGCGCCGGCGGCCTGATGGTCGGCGTCATGGCGATCATCGGTGACCTGGTCCCGCCCCGCGAGCGGGGCCGCTACCAGGGCATGATCGCCGGCATCATGGCCATCGCGATGGTCGCCGGCCCGCTGGTCGGCGGTTTCATCACCGACAACCTCTCCTGGCGCTGGGCGTTCTACGTCAACCTGCCGCTGGGCGGCGCGGCGCTGCTGGTCCTCGCCACCACCATGCACCTGCCGAAGTACCGCACCGAACACAAGATCGACTGGCTGGGCGCGGCGCTGCTGTCCGTCGGCATCACCGCGATCGTGCTGGTGACCACGTGGGGCGGCAACGAGTACGACTGGATCTCGCCGCAGATCCTCGGCCTCGCCGTGCTGGCGGCGCTCGCCCTCGGCGCGTTCGCGGTGGTGGAGCGGCGCGTGCCGGAGCCGATCCTGCCGCTGAGCCTGTTCGCCAACCGCAACTTCGCGCTGATCTCGGTGATCGGGTTCCTGCTCGGCTTCGCCATGTTCGGCGCGATGAACTTCCTGCCGCTCTACCAGCAGACCGTGCAGGGGGCGTCGGCCACGAACAGCGGCCTGCTGCTGCTCCCGCTGATGTTCGGCATGCTCGTGGTGTCGCTGGTGGTCGGCCGGACCATCACCAAGACCGGCCGCTACCGCGTCTTCCCGATCGTCGGCGGCGTGGTCATGGTCGCCGGGATGGCCCTGCTCAGCCTGCTGGACGTGGACACCGGCAAGGCGCAGTCCTCGCTCTACATGATCGTGCTCGGCGTCGGCATGGGCTTCCTCATGCAGACCTCGATGCTGATCGCGCAGAACAGCGTGGAACAGAAGGACCTCGGCGCGGCAAGCGGCGCGGCCACCTTCTTCCGGTCCATCGGCGGCTCGTTCGGCGTCTCCCTCTTCGGCGCGATCTTCGCCAACCGCCTGGCCGACTCGGCCGCCGGTTCCGCGTTCGCGGGCTCGGGCGGCGAGGGCGGCGCGATGGACCTGGAGGCGCTCAAGAAGCTCACCGGCCCGATGCGCGAGGCGGTGCTCGGCGGCCTGTCCGACGCCATCTCGCACGTCTTCTTCTGGGCCGTCGTCTTCACCGTGGCCGTACCGGTGCTCGCCTGGTTCATCAAGGAGGTGCCGCTGCGCGCGACGAACGACGTACCGCCGGCCGGCACCACACCGGAGGACGAGGCCGAGGCCGCGCTCGGCAGGGCCCCCGTCGCCTGACGCGCCGTCGCGGCCCCGGTGCCCGCTGCATCCGCCCGCCAGTTCGGCGAAGTGGCGGGGTCCGGGGCGAGTTGATCGCGCCACTTCCCCGAACTGGCGGGGCACCGGCTCTGGAAAGCCGGCGCGCGGCTTGGCCTGGGGTCGTGGTTGACGCCCACCGCCCGCCAGTTCGGGGTGGTGGCGGGGTCGAAGGCGAGTTGATCGCGCGACTTCCCCGAGGTGGCGGCCTGCGGGTGCCTGGTGCAACAAGGCCCGACCCCGGGAACCGGTGCGCGGGGTGGGGTGGGTCGGCTGGGTGGTGGGGGCCGGGGAACCGGCAGGAAATGGGTTCCGGCGCTCAGCCTCGGCGGAACAGGGCGGTGAGGCGTCGCCAGAGACGCCGCAGCGGACCGCCCTCGGCGCCGGCGATCAGCCGCCCGGCGGTGGCACGTGCCGCCGGGTCGAGGGCCGGGGTGGCCCGCGCCAGGTACGCCAGCGACACCGCCACCGGGGTACGCCGGATCGGCCCGGCCGCCACCTCGGTGATCCGCCCGGACACCAGCGCGGCCACGTCGGCGCGCGTGTCCGGGTGCACCCAGGCGGCGGTGACCAGGGCGAACAGTGCCGCCTCGGCGGCCGGGCCGAGATCACCGGCGGCCAGTTCCCCCAGCACCCGACGCCGGGTCGACCGCTCCCACGGCTCGTCGGTGCGGTGGTGCAGCAGGCCGAGGCAGGCCCAGACCTGCGCACAGCGCGTCCACAGTGCCGGATCCTGCCCGCCGAGCACCCGGCCCAGCGCCGTCGCCGGCGCCTCCGGCGGGTGTGCCAGCAGGGCGAGCAGGTCGGTGAGGTCCAGTGTGGCCAGTCCGACTGCGGCGTCGTACGCGGCCGGCGGATGCGCCCACGCCGGGTGCGCGAGCTGCTGGAGCCGCCGTACCGCCGCTGCCGAGGGAGCGGGACCGTCGGGGGGCGGGGTGTCGTCACCCGCCGGGGTCACCTGCCCGAGCCAGGGGCGGCCCCGGCAGCACTCGGCGAGGTCACCGTGCTCGTGCGTGTCGTCCGGGTGGTCGCGGACGAAGTCGGCGAGCGCCACCAGGTGGTCCACGTCGCCGTCGCGCAGGTAGCGCAGCCGGTGCGCGGTGTGCACCGCGCAGTCGAACGCGGGGTCCTTCGCCAGCGCCCGGTCGATCCAGCCCAGCGCCGCGTCGAGCCGGCCGTTGTCGGCCAGCGTGCCGGCGATGTCCGCGTAGACGGCGAGGTCGTCGGGGTCGAGCGCGACAGCGCGTTCCAGTGCGGCGAGCGCGTCGGCGGTCCGGCCGGCGCTGCGGTACGCGTACCCGAGCCACACCTCGCCGAGTTTGGTGGGCTGTGCGCGTACCCCCCGGGTGGCCCAGGTGACGGCGAGGGTGACCTCGCCGAGACGCCGGGCCAGCGCGGACGCCGCGCCCAGCAGCAGCGGATGGGCCGGATGGACGGTGATCGCGTTGCGGGCCAGCGTGAGGTACGGCGCGAGCGGCTCGCGCAGCCGGCGCGGCGCGGGGTCCGGTGCCGCCGCGCAGACCTGCATGAGGATCCGCGCGGTGCGCTCGGGGTCGAGGCGTTCCGGCAGGTCGGCGGCGGTCACCCAGGGCACGGCGGCCCAGGGCGCGGCGGGCGCGTAGCCGGTGGCGGCGGCGAGCAGGTCGAGCCCTTCGGCGGGACGGCCGGCGGCGGCGAGCAGGTGCGCGCGGGCCACCACGGCGCCGACGAACGCCTGTTGACCGAGCGGGAAGAGGTCCAGGTCGCCGCCGCTGGCCGCGTTGAGCCGGGCGAGCGTCTCGTGCGCCTCGGGCAGCGTGGGGGAGCGGACCAGCGCGGCGGCCACGTGGTCGGCGGCGTGCCGCAGGTCTCCCTCGCCCAGCGCCAGCCGGGCCAGTGCGAGTTCCTCCTCCGCGGAGAGCGCGGCGTCGTCCTCGGGCACGTCGTCCTCTCGCCGGTCGGGTCGGTCGTCAGCCGGGCAAGCCTAGGGGATCTTCCGTCAATTAGTGATCCACTGCGCACTCCTGCTCGTTGCGTTGATTGAGGCTGCTCAAACGTGCAAGACTGAGCATCGAACGCGCGGGAAACGCGCAGAAGGAGGTTCTGGAGTGACGCGAGCAGGGGCCGGAATGGCCGCCGACATCGACGAGCAGCCGGCCGGTTACGAGCGTCTGCTCTCCACCGAGCACGCGGCGGCCATCGCCGAGGTGGCGGCCGTCGTCGCGCAACGGCACCCCCGGCACGTCGTCTTCACCGCCCGGGGCACCTCCGACCACGCCGCGCTCTACGCGGCCTACCTGACCGAGATCCGCCTCGGCCTGCCCGCCGGGCTGGCCTCCCCGAGCGCGATCACCGTCTTCGGCGCCCGGCCCGACCTCTCCGACGCGCTCGTCGTCGGCGTCAGCCAGAGCGGCGGCTCACCCGACCTGGCCGAGGTGCTGCGGGTGGCCCGCGCCTCCGGCGCGCTCACCCTCGCGGTCACCAACAACCCCGGCTCGCCGCTGGTGGAGACCGCCGAGCTGAGCGTCGACATCGCCGCCGGCCACGAACGCGCCGTCGCCGCCACCAAGACCTACACCGCCGAGCTGCTCGCGCTGCTCATGCTGATCGAGGGCGTACGCGCCGGCGACGGTGTGCTGCCCGCCGAGGAGCACGCCGCCCTGAGCCGCCTGCCCGAGCTGGCCGCGCAGACGCTCGCCGACGACACCCCGGCCCGGCTCGCCCCGCGCTACCGGTTCGCCGCCCAGCTCGTCACCACCGGCCGGGGGTACGCGTACCCGACCGCCCGGGAGGCGGCGCTGAAGCTGATGGAGACCTCGTACCTCCCGGCTCTCGCCTTCTCCGGCGCCGACCTGCTGCACGGCCCGCTCGCCATGACCGACCCGGACGTCCCGGTGCTCGCCGTGGTCGGCTCCGGCCCCGGCGGCACGTCCATGCGTGAGGTGCTGCCCCGCCTCGGCGAGCGCCGCGCCGACGTGGTCGTGGTCGGCTCCGCCGAGGTCGGCGAGACCCGGATGGCGGTGCCCGAGGTCGACGAGCGGTACGCGCCGCTGCTCGACATCCTGCCGCTGCAACGGCTCGCGCTGTCCCTGGCGCTGGCCCGGGGCGAGGACCCGGACGCGCCGCGCGGCTTGAAGAAGGTCACGGCGACGATGTGAGGCCCGGCGTGGCACGCTGTGTGGCGTGTCCACCCTCCGTGACCTCGCCGAGGAGCACACCGCGCTCCGCCCGGCCGACATCGACCACCTGCACCGGATCGCCGGCGACTGGCAGCTGCTGTCCGACCTGTCCTTCGCCGACCTGCTGCTCTGGGTGCCGGTGGACGGTGACGGCACGTTCCTCTGCGTGGCCCAGGTCCGTCCCACCACCGCACCGACCGCCTACCTGGACGACCAGGTCGGGCGCATCGTCGGCGGGGCCGAGGTGGCCCACCTGGAGGTGGCCCACCGGCAGGGACGGATCTGGCGCGAGGGCGATCCGGTCTGGTACGGCGACGTCCCGGCCCGCCACGAGGCGATCCCGGTCCGGCTGCGCACCGGCGACGGTGAGGCCGGCGAGGTGATCGCCGTGGTGGGCCGGGACACCAACCTGTCCACCGCGCGCACCCCCAGCCAGCTCGAACTGAACTACCTGACCACCGCCGACGACCTCGCCCAGATGATCGCCGACGGCACGTTCCCGCCGCCCCGGCACCCCGGAGAGACCACCTCGGCGCCCCGGGTCGGCGACGGCCTGGTGCGGCTCGACGCCAACGGCAAGGTCACCTACGCCAGCCCGAACGCGCAGTCCGCGTACCGCCGCCTCGGCTACGCCTCCCACCTCGTCGGCGAGGACCTGGCCAAGCTGCACCGTCGGCTCGCCGGCGACCCCCTGGAAGGCACCGACGCGGGCAACGCCGTACTCGCCGCGCTGCGCGGCGAGGCACCACCCCGCCGGGAGATCGACGCCCGCGGCGCCACCATGCTCACCCGGGCGCTGCCGCTGATGCCCGCCGGAGTGCCGATCGGCGCGCTGGTGCTGGTCCGCGACATCACCGAGGTACGCCGCCGCGACCGGGCCCTGATCACCAAGGACGCCACCATCCGGGAGATCCACCACCGGGTGAAGAACAATCTCCAGACCGTCGCCGCGCTGCTGCGCCTCCAGGCCCGGCGCGTCGCCATGCCCGAGGCGCGGGTGGCGCTCGAGGAATCGGTACGCCGGGTCGCCTCGATCGCGCTCGTCCACGAGACGCTCTCCCTGTCCAGCGACGAGGCGGTCGAGTTCGACGGCATCGTCGACCGGGTCGCCAGCGCCGCCACCGAGGTCGCCGCCACCGAGGTGAGCGTGGGCATGCGCCGCCGCGGCACGTTCGGCATCCTGCCCGCCGAGATCGCCACCTCGCTGGTGATGGTGCTCAACGAGTTGCTGCTCAACGCCGTGGAACACGGCTTCCCGCCGGCCGACGAGGAGACCGCTGCGCCTCCTGCGGTGGAGGGGGCGGTCTCCGCGCCCCGGCCCGAGGTGGTGGTCACCGCGCACCGGGCCCGCAAGCAGTTGCACGTCACAGTCGCCGACAACGGCCGGGGACTGCCCGAGCAGTTCGACGCCGAGCGCGGCGGCAACCTGGGCCTGCAGATCGTCCGGGCGCTGGTCACCGGCGAGCTGCGCGGCACCATCGAGCTGCGTAACGGCGCCGGCGGCGGCACCGAGGCGGCCATCGTCGTACCGCTGGCCCGCGGCACCACCGACCGCCTTACCGGACGAGCAGGGCCACCGTGATCCCCGGCCGCGGCCACACCCGCCGCACCGTGTAGCCCGCGCGCAGCGCGTCGCCCTTCGCACCAGGCACCGTCGCCGGCGGGTCGGCGCGGCGGCCGGTGACCACCAGCCAGACCCGGTCCACCCCGGCCAGGCAGCGCGCCGGGTCGTCGCACTCCACGGCCCACAGGCTCGCGTCCTGACGCTGGTCGCGGACCACGAGCACGTCGCGCGGCAGCCTCGGCCCCAGGTGGTATGCCATGCCGAGATCCGGGAACAGCCAGCCGTCCCGGGGCGCGTAGACGATCGCGTCGCCGGGCTGTTGCTCGGCGCGGATGATCCCGGCCGCGCCCGCGTAGTCGACTGGTGCGCTGCGCGGCCACTCGTGGGTACGGCGCAGGGCCGCCTGGTCGGGCAGGCCGAGCAGCCCGGCCAGGACCACCACCGCGATTCCCGCCGCGATCCGTCCGCGCGGCGACGTCGGCCCTTGCTCTGCTTCCGCGGGCGCGGCAGGGCGGCCGGCTGCGGCGGGTGTCGCCGTGCGCTCGGGTTCGGCGGGCGTCGCTGTTCCCGGCGTCCGGGCCGGTGCGGGAGTGACCCGCGCGGCAGCCAGCGCGGCGCCGGCCAGTACGCAGGCGAACGGCACGGTGAAGACGAGGTATCGGGTCACCCAGAGCGGCACCGTCGTTCCGGCGGCGAAGAGCAGCACCACCGGCAGCAGCACGGCGGCGGCGGGCAGCAGTGCCCGGCGACCCAGCCGGGCCGCGCCGAGCGCCGCGAGCGCGAGCACGAACCCGCCGACCACGCCGCTCTGCGCCAGCGCGCCCGGTAGTGCCGCCAGGTCGGGCAGCCGCGCCGGGTCCACCCAGTCGAGCTGCCGTCCGCGCTGCCCCCGGGCGACCAGCGCCAGTGGGGTGACGAGCACGACGACCGGCACCAGCGCCAGCAGCCACCCGGCCAGCACCCGTCGGCCGGGCGCCGACGCCTCCCGAGCCTCGCCGGTCACGTCCTGCGGTTCCGCTTCCGGCGCTCGATCTCGTGGCTCGGTGGAACGCCACGGGTGTCTGCGGCGTGGCCGGCTCGCGTCGGGCATCTCGGCTCGGGACTGGCCGGGCGGATCGACGACCCCCGCGGGGCCACGTGCGGCGGTCAGCAGCACCACCACGGCGTGCGCGGCGAGCAGGGTGAGCGCGATCAGGTGGAGCAGGGCGAGCGCGGCGACGGCGAGGGCGTACCCGGCCCAGCGTCGCCAGGTCGGCCGGCGCAGCGCCTCGACCAGCAGCAGCGTGGCCAGCACGGCGAGCAGCGTGGCGAGGGCGTACGGGCGGGCCTCCTGGCCGTACCGCGAGGTGACCGGCAGTACCGCGAACAGCAGTCCGGCCAGCAGCCCGGCGCGACGGCCGACCAGCACCGCGCCGAGGCGGCCGGTGAGCGCGGCAGCCACTGCCATCGCGAACGCGGAGGGCAGTCGCAGCGCGGTCGGCGACGTGCCGGCCAGGGCGGTCCAGCCGTGCATGAGCAGGTAGTACGGCCCGGTCGCGGCGTCGATCGTGCGGGTCATCCGGGCCAGGTCCGGCACCGGGCGGGTGGCGGCGCTCCAGGTCGCCAGCTCGTCCCGCCACGGCTGGGCATGCCCGATGCCGGTCAGTGTCACCGCGAGCGTGAGCAGTCCGGGTACCACCCACACCACCGGACCCGACCGGCCGCGGACGGACGCGGGCGCGAACCTCCTCACCCCCGCAGCCTCACACGCCCAGCCCTTCCCGCCCGCCCGCTCCACCGATTCCCACCCACCCGGCCCACCCCGCCCTCGCCCCGGCCCCACGCCCCGACCCGGTCGATCATGAAGTTGGCGGCACTCACCGTCCCTTTTGTCCCCGCCAACCTCATGATCAACGGAGTGGTGGGCGGGGCGGGAGGGCGAGGCAGGGGCAGGGGCAGGGGTCGATGTGGGGGTGGGCCCGTGATGTGGGATCACAGTGTGGAGCTGTGGTCGTGCGGGGCGTGGTGTGGCAGCATGAGGCACATGACCACCGCTGTCGTCCGCCGCTTCGTGGCTCGTCGCCACGTCGATTACGGCCGCGTGCGCAGCGCGATCTGTCCGGCCCACTGACGACGCCCGACCTTTCCGTCTCGGGCGCGTACTCGCGCCGGCCGTCATCGACATCGCCGTCCACGGCCCTCTCCAGGGCCGGCCGTCGCGTCCGCGCTCCAGGCACCGCAGCAGACCATGGAGGACGCCGCGATGGCGGTCAGCAGCACCCCGACCCGTCCCGACACCCCGGCGCCTGCCGCCCGTGCGCCCCGCCGGCCACGCGGCGAGGGGCAGTGGGCGCTCGGACACCGTGAGCCGCTCAACCCCAACGAGCGGATCAAGAAGGACGACGACCCGCTGAACGTGCGGGACCGGATCGAGAACATCTACGCCCACCGCGGTTTCGCCTCGATCGACCCGCAGGACCTGCGCGGCCGGTTCCGCTGGTGGGGCCTCTACACCCAGCGCAAGGCCGGCATCGACGGCGGGCGTACCGCGGTCCTGGAGCCGCACGAGCTGGAGGACGAGTTCTTCATGCTCCGGGTCCGGGTGGACGGCGGCCAGCTCAACCTGGCCCAGCTCCGCGTGATCGCGGACATCTCCCGCGAGTTCGCCCGGGACACCGCCGACATCACCGACCGGCAGAACATCCAGTACCACTGGATCCGGGTCGAGGACATGCCGGAGATCTGGCGCCGGCTGGAGGCGGTCGGCCTGCAGACCACGGAGGCGTGCGGCGACTGCCCCCGGATCGTCCTCGGCAGCCCGGTCGCCGGGGTGGCCCGCGACGAGGTGCTCGACCCGACGCCGGCGATCGATGAGATCGTCCGCCGGTACGTCGGCGACAAGGCGTACTCCAACCTGCCCCGCAAGTTCAAGACCTCGATCTCCTGGCTGGTCGACACGCCGTACGAGGCGAACGACATCGCGTTCCTCGGCGTGGAGCACCCGGAGCACGGGCCCGGGTTCGACGTGTGGGTCGGCGGCGGGCTCTCCACCAACCCGATGCTCGCCAAGCGGCTCGGCGTCTGGGTGCCGCTGAACGAGGTACCGGACGTGTGGGCCGGTGTGGTCGGCATCTTCCGCGACTACGGCTACCGCCGCCTGCGCAACCGGGCCCGGCTGAAGTTCCTGGTCGCCGACTGGGGCGTGGAGCGCTTCCGGGAGGTGCTGGAGAAGGAGTACCTGGGCCGCACGCTGCTCGACGGTCCGGCCGCGAACCTGCCGGCGAAGCCGGTCGACCACATCGGCGTGCACCGGCAGAGTGACGGCGCGAACTACGTGGGCGCGGCCCCGGTGGTGGGCCGGGTGTCCGGCACCCAGCTGGCGCAGCTCGCCGACGTGGTCGAGGCGCACGGCAGCGACCGGGTGCGGCTCACCCCGTACCAGAAGCTGCTCGTGCTGGACGTGGCGCCGGAGCGGACCGACTCGCTGGTCACGGCGCTGCGCGGGATCGGCCTGGAGGCCCGGCCGTCGGCCTGGCGGCGCGGCACGATGGCCTGCACCGGCATCGAGTTCTGCAAGCTCGCCATCGTCGAGACCAAGCGGCGCGGCGAGGAGCTGGTCGCGCGCCTGGAGGAGCGGCTGCGCGACTTCGACGCGGACATCTCCATCCACCTCAACGGCTGCCCGAACGCCTGCGCCCGCACCCAGGTCGCCGACATCGGGCTCAAGGGCCAGCTCGTGGTCGGCCCGGACGGCCGGCAGGTCGAGGGCTTCCAGGTGCACCTCGGCGGCGGCCTCGGCATGGCGCAGGGGCAGACCGCCGGCTTCGGCCGCAAGCTGCGCGGTCTGAAGACCACCGCCGAGGAGCTTCCGGAGTACGTGGAACGGCTCGCCCGCCGCTACCTGGCCGGCCGGACCGAGGGTGAGACGTTCGCCAACTGGGTGATCAGAGCCGACGAGGAGGAGCTCCGATGAGCGATGCCCGATCTGCGCCTCTCTACTGCCCGTACTGCGGGGAGGAGGACCTGCGACCGCACGAGGCCGGGCACGGCGCCTGGGAGTGCCACGCCTGCGCGCGGGTCTTCGCGGTGAAGTTCACCGGCCTGCTGAGCCGGGCGGTGACCCGGTGAGCGGCCTCGTCTCGGCCGCCGGCCTCGGCCTGATCGGCGCGGCCGAGCCGACGCGCCGCGACCCGGAGGAGCTGCGGGAGCTGGCCGAGCAGGCCGGCCGGGAGCTGGCCGACGCGCCCGCGATCGAGATCGCCCGGTGGGCGGTGGAGACGTTCGGCGAGCGCTTCTGCGTGACCAGCTCGATGGCCGACGGCGTGGTGGCGCACCTGGTCTCCCGGGTCGCGCCCGGCGTCGACGTGGTGTTCCTGGACACCGGGCTGCACTTCCCGGAGACGCTGCGCGTCCGCGACGAGGTGGCCCGGCGGATGCCGGTGCGGGTGCGGTCGATCCGGCCACGGATGACTGTGGGGCAGCAGGACGGCCAGTACGGTCCGCGCCTGTTCAACAGGTCCCCGGACGACTGCTGCCAGCTGCGCAAGGTGGAGCCGCTGGAGCGGGCGCTGTCCGGGTACGACGCCTGGGCCACCGGGCTGCGCCGGGACGAGTCGCCGACCCGGGCGAACACGCCGGTGGTGGGCTTCGACGCGCGGCGCGGCAAGGTCAAGGTGAACCCGATCGCGGCGTGGACGCAGCGGGAGGTGGACGCCTACGTGGCCCGGTACGACATCCCGGTGAACGAGCTGTTCGCCCGCGGCTACGGCTCGATCGGCTGCTGGCCGTGCACGCGGCGGACGAAGGCGGGGGAAGACCCGCGGGCCGGGCGCTGGGCGATGTTCGAGAAGACCGAGTGCGGCCTGCACACCTGAGCGCCGGGCCACCGGTGGTGCTGGTGGCCCACGGCAGCCGTGACCCGCGTGCGGCGGAGGCGACCCGGGCGCTGGCCCGGGCCGTGGCGGACACCTGCCCCGGTCGTCCGGTGCTGCCGAGCTGGCTCGACCACACCGATCCCGGGCCGGCCGAGGTGCTGCGCGGGCTGGCCGACGCCGGTCACTCGCGGGCGGTCCTGGTGCCGCTGCTGCTGACCGCCGCGTACCACCGGAAGGTGGACATCCCGGCGGCGGTCGCGGCGGCCGGCGCGGACATCGAGGTACGGGTGACGGACGTGCTGGGGCCGACCGGCGGCGGGGTGGACGGCGGGCTGCTGGACGGGCTGCGCCGCCGTCTGGTGGAGGCGACCGGTGACGGGCCGGACGGGCTGGACGCGGTGGTGCTGGCGGCGGCCGGTACCCGGGATCCGGCGGCGCGGGCCTCGGTGGGCCGGGTCGCCGCGGCGTTCGGCGCCGGGCTCGGAGTGCCCTGCCGCGTCTCGTACGCCTCGGCGGCGCCCCCGGAGGTCGGCGGCGCGGTGACGCGACTGCGCGCGGCTGGTGCCCGCCGGGTCGCGGTGGCCGCCTACTTCCTGGCCCCGGGCCGGTTCCACGACGGGGTACGCGCGTCGGCCCGGTCGGCGGGCGCGGTCGCCGTGGCGGATCCCCTGACCGACCTGCCGGAACTGGCCGACCTGGTGCGGCGGCGGGTGGCGGCGGTGGCGGGCTGACCCGGTCCGGGACAGCAGAACGCCCCGGCCGGAATCCCGGCCGGGGCGGTCAGCGTGTACGGGTCAGGCGGAGTGAGCGCGCAGCACTCGGAGGCCGCCGCGGCGCTTCACCGCGCGACGCTCCTCTTCGCTCATCCCGCCCCAGACGCCGGCGTCCTGACCGGACTCCAGCGCCCACTGCAGGCACTGGTCGGTCACGGGGCAGCGCCGGCAGACGGCCTTCGCCTGCTCCACCTGAAGGAGGGCCGGGCCGGACGTCCCGATCGGGAAGAACAGCTCCGGGTCCTCGTCGCGGCAGACCGAATCGTGGCGCCAGTCCATGGCGGCAACACTCCTCATTCTTAGTGGGTGGCCAGATAACGCTTCGTTGCTATTTCTATATGCGTCCGCATTGCCGAATGGTGACGGTCAGCATCCATCATTTCGGCGCAGCGTGAGCAGGCTGTGGGGTGCCCGGACCTGCTGGAACAGCTCAACCGAACGAGCATATCCAGGCAATGTCCCGGCAACACGAGTTCGCTTGTGAATACTTTCACGAACTACAGCGATGTCAAGGGTGACGCTCGGAAAAACTCCGAACAGTGAGCGGGCTCACCACCCATTTGTCCGGGTTTGCCAGAGCCCTGGTTACCCGGCGTGCCACAGTCGATAATCAATGTAGTACGGTCTGCGTGACGTTGCTGACATTTCCGGCACCCTTCCTCGGCGTGGCGGCCCACCGCGCCCGCGCGGCGGGGGGTCCGCGTCAACCGACTGGGATACCCGAGACCTAGCAGATTACTCTCAGTGCGGCCGGTACGGATGTGAATCGGACTTTCTCCCGCTCGCCGAGGTAGTCCCCGTCCAGCTGGAACGGCAGCGGGCGCTCCGAGACCAGCGTGAACTCCGCCACGTCGTGCAGCCGCAGCACCTGTTTGCCGTGCGGATCCGGTCGTTTGGAGAAGAACTGCACCGCCGTACGCGCAGTGCTGGCGACCCGCAGCCGCCGCAACGCGAGCACGTCGAGCCCCAGATCGAACGACGCCTCCGGGTTCGGGTTGATCTCCCGGTCGCCCAGGTACGTCCACGGCGCGGTGTTCTGGATGATCGCGGTGGCCAGCTCCGTCGCGGGCGCCTCACCCGGGCGCTCCAGCGTGATCGACGGGTGACGGCGGTCCGAGCCGACGAAGTACTGACCCGCGGTGGAGCGGAAGTAGAGCGCCGGGGTGGAGACGCGCCCCTTCTTGCGGGCCTGTTCCACCCGGCGGATGACCGCCGCGTCCAGCCCGAAGCCGGCGCAGAACGTGAAGTAGCGGTCGTCGGCCCGGCCCAGCCCGATCGTGCGGGACCGGCCCAGCCGCAGCCCCTCCAGGATCATGCTGGTGCCGTCCGGCCACTCCCGGGGCAGCCCGAGCGCGCGGGCGAAGACGTTCGTGGAACCACCCGGCACAGTGGCCAGCGCGGGCAGCCGCTCGGCCGAGGTCTGTCCGGTACGGAACGTCGGCGGCTCCGCCGCCATCAGGCCGTTCACCACCTCGTTGACGGTGCCGTCGCCGCCGAGCGTGACCACCAGGTCGACGCCCTCCTGGGCGGCCTCCCGGGCCAGGTCCATGGCGTGGCCCCGCCGGCGGGTGTACCGCACCGACAGGTCGACTTCACTGCGCAACGCCCGGACCAGCACGTCCCGGCTGCGCTCGCTGGTGGTGGTGGCCTTCGGATTGACCACCAGGACGGCCCGCATGGGCGGCACTGTACCGCGACTACCCACCGGTATCGTGGCGCCCGTGACGATCGACTCCGACCCGCTCCCCGGCACGCTGCGCGCCGCGGTGCTCCTGCTACGTGCCCAGGCGGTGGCGCTGGGGCTGATCGCGGTGTGGCTCATCTGGTCCGACCTCACCGCCGACACGACGGATCTGACCTCGGCACTGCTGGTGACCGTCTTCGCGGTCGGCGGCGCGGTGGCGCTCTGGGCGCTCGGCGGCGCGCTGTCCCGCCGCCGGGCCGGTGCCCGCGCGCCGGCCATCGTGCTTCAGCTCATGCTGCTGCCGGTCGGGTGGTTCATGATCGAGGGCGGCATGGGCTGGCTCGGGGTGCCGCTGATCGTGCTCGGGATCGGCATGGTCGGGCTGCTGGTGAGCGGGCCGACGAACCGCGCGCTGGGCTTCGGCGAGCCGGCCGGCTGAGCGCCGCCGGGCCGTGGCCGCGCGTCGGTCAGTAGACGCCGGCGCGGCGGGTCAGCAGCGAGATGGTGGCCCGGCCGCCGGACGCGTGGGCGTTCGCCCCGGTGGTCAGCGCGGTCAGCACCTTCCAGGCGAACGACGACTCGGACGGCAGCGTGGCGCCCCGGACCGTCGGCACCGTCACCTCGACGGTGAGGGCGTCGTCGGTGACCGCGAACCGGCACTCCAGCTCGGCGTCGCGGGTGGCGATGGCGAGCAGCATGGCGCACGCCTCGTCGACGGCGATGCGCAGATCCTCGATCTCGTCGAGGGCGAACTGGAGCCGGGCCGCGAGGCCGGCCGTGGCGGTGCGGAGCACGCCGAGGTAACCACCGTCGGCGGGCACGGTGAGGTGGACGACGTCGTCATCGGTCGTCGGGTGCCCGGTCAGTTGAGTCACGGCTCCTCCCCCCGGTGCGGGACTCTACCCGGTCAGCGGGCGGGACGCGTGGGCGCGGCCGCCGCGTGCGTGGCGAGCTCGCGCAACGCCGGCCCGGCCAGGCGGTACGGCGTCCACTCGTCCATCGGCGTGGCGCCGATCGCGGCGTAGAAGCGGGCCGCCGGGTTCCAGTGGATCATCCACCACTCCAGGCGCTGGTAGCCGCGCTCGACGCAGATCGCGGCCAGCGTGGCGAGCAGCATCCGGCCGGCGCCGGTGCCCCGGGCGTCCGGGCGGACGTAGAGGTCCTCCAGGTAGATGCCGTGCACGCCGGCCCAGGTGGAGAAGTTGAGGAACCAGAGCGCGAAGCCGACCGGCTGGTCCGACGCGTCGACGGCGACGTGGCCGTACAGCGCCGGGGACGGGCCGAACAGGGCCGCGTCGAGCTGTGCCGTGGTGAGGTGGCACTGCTCGGGCGCGCGCTCGTACTCGGCGAGTTCGTGCACCATGGCGACGACGGCCGGTACGTC
The DNA here is from genome assembly GCF_049538395.1 of Micromonospora sp. AB353. NCBI lineage: Bacteria > Bacillati > Actinomycetota > Actinomycetes > Micromonosporales > Micromonosporaceae > Micromonospora > Micromonospora sp. AB353. The sequence continues at coordinate 96,352 of NZ_JBMVFV010000011.1, forward strand.
CTCGGGACGTACCGGCCGGATCGTCGGAGTGCCGTCGGGCGACGTCACGCCTGCTTGGTCTCCCAGAAGATCTTCGAGATCTCGTCGATCTTCGCCAGCAGCTCGTCGGCCTTCGCCGGGTCGGTGCCGCCCTTGGCGCCGGCCGCACCGGCCAGCTTGGTGGCCTCGTTGAACAGCTGGTGCAGGTGCGGGTACTTCTCGAAGTGCGGCGCCTTGAAGTAGTCGGTCCAGAGCACCCACAGGTGGTGCTTGACCAGCTCGGCCCGCTGCTCCTTGATCAGGATGGCGCGGGTGCGGAACTCCGGGTCGGTGTTGGCCTGGTACTTCTCGCAGATCATTTTGACCGACTCGGCCTCGATCCGGGCCTGGGCCGGGTCGTATACGCCGCAGGGCAGGTCGCAGTGAGCGCTGGCCGTCACCCGGGGCGTGAGGATGCGGGGAAGGCGCATCAGGGTCCTCCATGGGTTGTTTGCGATGATCCAAGACGACATTACTCCTGGAGACGCCCTCTGGGGCTGGGAGGTGACATGGCGCCCACCGGTGAACCTCCGGCCCTGCGCGGCTCGCTGGTGCCGGTGCTGGTGACCGGCCCGTCCATGGCCCCGACGCTGCGTCACGGCGACGCGGTGCTGGTCCGCACGAAAGGCCGGCCGGTGCGCCCCGGCGACGTCGTCGTCGCGGTGTTCCGCAGCCGTCCCGACCTGCTCGTCGTCAAGCGCGCCGTGGAACCGCGCGACGGCGGATGGTGGTTGCGCGGCGACAACGAGTTCGTCGCCGACGACTCCCGGGCGTACGGCGTGGCCGACGTCCGCGGCCGGGTGGTGGCCCGCTGGTGGCCGCGTCCAGGACGGGTCAAGCGCCGGTAGGAGCCGCATCGGATATGACCCCGCTCACATACTGGGCGCCGGTGCGTGACTATGCTCGAAAAGTGCCCGGGTGACCCCCGCACCGCCGCGCCGCCGGTCGCTGACCACCGCTGACCACGCCGGCCGGTCCGTCTGCTCGACAGATCCTGGAGTCACCATGTCTTCGTCCACCCCGGACCCCGCCGATCCCGTCTTCCGCCTGCACGTCGGCGGCAAGATGGCAGTCGCCTCCACCGTGCCGCTGACCAGCCGCGAGGATCTCTCCCTCGCGTACACCCCGGGGGTCGCCCGGGTGTGTGAGGCGATCGCCGCCGACCCCGCGCTCGCCGACACCTACACCTGGGTGTCGCACACCGTCGCCGTGGTCACCGACGGTTCCGCCGTACTCGGTCTGGGCAACATCGGCCCGCGCGCCGCGCTCCCGGTGATGGAGGGCAAGGCGGTCCTGTTCAAGCAGTTCGCGGGCGTGGACGCGGTGCCGGTCTGCCTGGACACCCAGGACGTGGACGAGATCGTTGCGACGGTCAAGGCGCTCGCGCCCTCGTTCGGCGGGATCAACCTGGAGGACATCAGCGCCCCGCGCTGCTTCGAGGTGGAGCGCCGGCTCGACGAGGCGCTGGACATCCCGGTCTTCCACGACGACCAGCACGGCACCGCGATCGTGGTGCTCGCCGCGCTGCGCAACGCCGCGGCGCTGCTCAACCGCAAGCTCGGCGACCTGCGGGTGGCGGTCAGCGGCGCGGGCGCGGCCGGGGTGGCGGTCACCAAGATGCTGATCGCCGGTGGCGTCGACCCGGACCGCGTGGTGGTGTGCGACTCGCGCGGCATCATCGGCCGGCACCGCGAGCTGACCGGCACCAAGGCCGAGCTGGCCGAGATGACAAACGCCGAGGGCCGGCAGGGCGACATCACCGAGGCGCTGCGCGACGCGGACGTGCTCGTGGGCGTCTCCGGCGGCCAGATCCCGGAGGCGGCGGTGGCCGGCATGGCCCCCGGCGGCATCGTGTTCGCGCTCGCCAACCCCACCCCGGAGGTGCACCCCGAGGTGGCCGCCCGGCACGTGGCGGTGGTCGCCACCGGGCGCAGCGACTACCCGAACCAGATCAACAACGTGCTCGCGTTCCCCGGTGTGTTCCGGGGCGCGCTGGACGCCGGGGCCACCCGGATCACCGACTCGATGAAGGTGGCCGCCGCCGACGCCATCGCCGGCGTGGTCGCCGAGTCGCTCACCGCCGACGCGATCGTGCCGTCGCCGCTGGACCCGCGCGTCGCGCCGGCGGTGGCCGAGGCGGTCGCCGAAGCCGCCCGCCGCGACGGCGTCGCCCGCCGCTGAGATGTAAGGAAGGGGCCCTTCCTAACGCCTCCGGTAGAGGAAGGGCCCCTTCTTAACTGCTGCTCAGCTTGTTACCGTGCCGATCATGCGTGCTGCCTATGCCTCGGCCTTCGACGCCGACAACCCGCTCGCCGCGCTCGCCGTCGGCGACCGTCCCGAGCCGACCCACCCGCAGGACGACTGGGTCACCGTGCAGGTCCGGGCCAGCTCGCTCAACCACCACGACCTCTGGTCGCTGCGCGGCGTGGGCCTGACCGCCGGCCAGCTCCCGATGATCCTCGGCTGCGACGCGGTCGGCACCGACCCGGACGGCAACGAGGTGGTCATCTACCCGGTCGTGCCCACCCCCGGGGACCCGCGCGGGGTCTCCATCCTCTCCGAGCACTACCAGGGCACGTTCGCCGAGCGTGTCGCCGTACCCCGGATGAATCTGCTGCCGCTGCCCGACGGCCTGTCGGCGACCGACGCGGCGTGCCTGCCCACGGCCTGGCTCACCGCGTGGCGGATGCTGACCACCAAGGGCCGGGTCGCCGACGGCGAGTCGGTGCTGGTCCAGGGCGCCGGCGGTGGCGTGGCCACCGCGGCCGTCGCACTCGGCGTCGCGCTCGGCAAGCGGGTGTACGCGACCAGCCGCGACGGCGGCAAGCGGGAGCGGATCGCCGAGCTGGGCGCGACCGCGTTGGAACCCGGCGCGCGGCTGCCGGAACGGGTCGACGTGGTGATCGAGACGGTCGGCGCGGCCACCTTCGACCACTCGCTGAAGTCGGCCGCCCCGACGGCCCGGATCGTGGTCTCCGGCGCCACCTCCGGGCACGAGCCGAAGATCAACCTGCGCCGGGTCTTCGCCATGCAGCTGGAGATCCTCGGCACGTCGATGGGCACCCCGGACGAGCTGACCGAGCTGCTCGCGTTCTGCGCCGAGCACGAGGTCCGGCCGGTCATCGACCGGGTGGTGCCGTTCAGCCGGATCTCCGAGGCGTTCGACCGGCTGCACTCCGGCGATGTCTTCGGCAAGGTGGTCGTCGACCACACCGCCTGACGCGGGCGGCGCGGGCGGCGCGGATGGCCTGTTAAGAAGGGGCCCCTTCTCTACCGGAGACGTTAAGAAGGGGCCCTTCCTTACAGGTGGTCGTCGAGGGTGGCCAGGCCGCCGCGGGCCGCGTCGGCGGGGAGTCGCTTCTTCGCCGCCGGATCGCCGTAGAGCGTCCAGCGGAGGAACTCGACTGTGGTGTCGGCGACCACGCCCAGCGCCTTGCCGTCGCCGAGCAGCGCCCGGCCGTGGTCGCCCTTGGGCAGGCTGAGCATCGCCTTCGGCCACGGCACCGCGTCGTACACGGCCTTGCCCGCCGCGTACGACACCACCTCGTCGGCCTCGCCGTGCACGAACAACTGCGGCGCGGCGGCGCCGGCGAACGCGGTGCCCACGCCGAGCGCGGTGCCGGCGAAGACGATGCCCGCGTCCAGCCGCTCGTCCCGGCCCGCGGTGAACAGCCCGATCGTGGTGACGCCGCCGGCGCTGTGCCCGGTCGCGGCCACCCGCTCCGGATCCAGCCGGCCGCGCAGCGGATCGCCCGCCTTCTCACCGAGCGCGAGCACCCGGGTCAGCACGTACGACACGTCGGCCGGCTGGTTGAGCACGTCCAGCGGGTTGCCGTCGGTGCCCCGGGAGGTGTGCGGGAAACGCGGCGCGGCGACCACGAACCCGGCCGCCGCCCAGCGGGTCAGCAGCGCCTGGTAGTCCTCCGGTCGGGCACTGAGCCCGTGGCTGAACAGCACCACCGGGAACCGCCCGTCCGCCGCCGGGGCGGACCGCTCGACCGCGCCGCCGGCCGCGCCCGCCGCCGGGTACCAGAGCGTCACCGGCAACGGCCGGTCGCCGTCGCGGTTCAGCTTCACCTGGCGTACGCCGACAGCGAAGCTCTCCGTGGGTGCCTTGCCGGCGGGTACGCGCGGCGCCGGTGTGGCACTCGTCGGTGGGGTGTCGGGGGCGGGCCGCCCGGCCGGGGCGGTGGGCTGCTGCGAGCAGCCGGCGAGGGCGGCGCCGAGCACGGCGGCGGTGAGCAGGGCGACGGGACGACGGCGCATGAACTCGATTGTGCCTCGCGATCGCGGCGGCCAGGCCCGGTCAGCGCGCCGGGTGACCACCCGCTGACGCCCGGAGACGGGCCAGGTCGGCGGCGTCCTTGGGCCGGCGCGGGCGTTCCGGCATCCAGACCGGGAACATCTCCTTGAACTCGATCTGCGCGGCGACGCTGATCACGGGTGCCGCGAGCGTGCCGATCCGGCCGGGCGGCCCGGCCAGCATGCCCTCCGGCAGGGCGGTGCCCGCCCACGGTCCGGCGCCGACGACCACCCGGCCGTCCGCGTCCCGGTCGAGGTACGCGAAGCTCAGCTCGACGTCGTCGCGCAGCAGGTCGAGCTGCGTCGCGGCGGGCATCCGGGGGTCGGGGCGCCAGCCGAGCGCGCCGAGCCGGTCGGCCAGCGTCGCGGCGTCGCGCCGCCAGCAGTACCAGTCGACGTCGACGTGCGGGCGGGTCACCTCGCCGAGGTGGAAGTCCATCGCCCAGCCGCCACGCAGCCACACGTCGATCCCGCAGGCGCCGGCGACGTCGACCACTTCCCGGATCGCCCCCAGTTGCCGGCCCGCCACCCCGTCCACCCCGTCCATCCCGCGCACGCTACCCACCGCGCCCAGACCTCGCCGCCCGCCGGGCCCGCGCCGCCCGCCCAGACCCCGTCGATCATGAGGTTGGCGGCGACGAACCGGACAGCGGACGCCGTCAACTTCATGATCGACGGGACAAAGGGGGAGGGGGAGGTAGGACGCGTCAGGTGGGGAGGGCGCGGGTGGTGAAGGTGGTGGTGTTCGGGGCGGTCGCGTCGGTGGGGAGGCGGTGCAGGGCGGCGCGGTCGGCGTAGAGCGTCCACCGCAGGAAGTCGGTGGTGGTGTCGAGCACCTGGGGGAAGCCGGGTCGTCCCGGCGTCAGGTACTCGCCGTGGCCCTGTCCGGTGAGGCTCAGGAAGGCGGCCGGTCCGAGGCAGCGGGCGTACGCGGCCCGGCCGATCGACTCCGGCACGATCCGGTCGGCGCTCCCGTGCACGAACAGCATCGGCGCGAGCGGCCGGGAAGGGCCGGCGACCATGCGGCCACCGGCGATCACGATTCCGGCCCGGAGCGGGGACGACTGCCCGGAGGTGAACATGCCGAGCGTGGTGTGCCCGCCGGCCGAGTGCCCGGCGGCGGCGAACCGGTCCACCGCCAGGTGCGCCCCGAGCGGATCCCCGGGGCGGGCGCCCAGCCGGACCAGGTGACGGATCAGCCGCCAGGCGTCGGCGGGCTGGTTCCGGACGTCCTCGCGGGTGAACGGGCGGGCGCGCTGGTTCGTCCGCGGATAGGTGGGCGCGACGACCACGAATCCGGCGGCGGCCCAGCGGCTGGTCAGCGCCGCGTGCAACGCGGGCAGGCTGCGTAGCCCGTGGCTGTGGAGGACCACCGGGAACCGTCCGGCGGCGAACGGCGCGCCCGGCCGGACGCGCGGTCCGCGCGCCGGAGCAGGGCTCGCCGGTACGGCCCGGGGAGAGCCGGAGGGGGTGGCGGAAGCAGACGTGGGCGGGCCGGGCGACGACGGGGCCGCCGGGTACCAGACGGTGACCGGCAGTGGGCGCCTGCCGTCCGGGTCGAGCGTGAACTGCCGCATCCCCACCGCGTACGAGCGTTCCGGCGCCGATCCGACGCCTGCCGGGACCGGGCCGGACGTGGCCACGGCCGGGCCGCAACCGGCCAGCAGCGCCGTCATCAGCGCGGCGACCAGCCGCTGCCCCCTCACACCTGCACGGTAGGCAGCCGAGCGGTCGGTCCGCGCCCGCCGTCCGGGCCGGTCGACGCCGCCACCCGGGCGGCTCCCGCCTCCACCGGGTGGCCGGGTTTGCCCGATCCCGCCGCCCGGATCCGCAGGTGGCGGCCCGGCGGGGCGGACCGGTCCGGTGGGCTTCGCTAGGGTCAGCCGCATGGCTGAGAACTACACCGACCCGAGTGGCAACACCGCGCAGTTCCGCGCATTCGTCGATTCTCCCGAGCCGGCCGCGTCGGCGGCGGCGCCGTCCCGCCTGCCGCTGATCGCCGGTGTGGCAGTCGCCGCCGTCGTGGTGGTCGCCCTGATCGCCTGGATCGCCCTGGGCTGACCGGGCGGCCCGGCGCAGGCCCGACCGCGCCCGGCCGCACGGAGGGCCGGGCGGAGGACCGGGCCGTCAGACGCCGAGCACCTCACGGGTCTCGCGGGCGATCTCCCGCTCCTCGTCGGTGCCGACCACCAGCACCGCCACCTCCGCGCCGTCGGGGGAGACGAGCCGGTCGCCGTGGCCGTCGTTGCGTGCCCGGTCGACGGCGACGCCGAGCCGCTCCAGCCCGGCCAGCGACGCCGCCCGCACCGGCGCGGCGTGCTCGCCGACCCCGGCGGTGAACGCGATCGCGTCGACCCGGCCGAGCAGCGCGTAGTACGCGCCGACGTAGCCGGTGATCCGCCGGCAGTAGACGTCGAACGCCAGCGCCGCGTCCGGGTCACCGGCGTCGCGGCGGGCCAGCACCTCGCGCATGTCGTTGACGCCGGTCAGCCCGAGCAGGCCGCTGCGGTGGTTGAGCAGGTCGTCGATGTCGTCCACGACCATGCCGCCCTCGCGGCGCAGGTGGAAGATGACCGTCGGGTCGAGGTCGCCGCTGCGGGTGCCCATCACCAGGCCCTCCAGCGGGGACATGCCCATCGAGGTGGCCACGCTGCGCCCACCCTGGACGGCACACGCGCTCGCGCCGTTGCCCAGGTGCAGCGTGATCGTGTTGAGCTGGTCGTACGGGCGGTCGAGCAGGTCGGCGACGCGACGCGAGACGTACGCGTGCGAGGTGCCGTGGAAGCCGTACCGGCGGACGCCGTACCGCTCGGCGGTGGCCTTGTCGATCGCGTACGTGGCGGCGGCCTCGGGCAGCGTGTGGTGGAACGCGGTGTCGAAGACGGCCACCTGCGGGACGTCCGGCAGCGCCTCCCGGGCCACCCGGATGCCGGCGAGGTTGGCCGGGTTGTGCAGCGGCGCCAGCGGCACCAGGTCCTCGATCGCGGCGACTACCGCGTCGTCGATGCGTACCGGCGCGCTGAACTTCCGCCCGCCGTGCACCACCCGGTGGCCGACGCCGGACAGCCCGGTCAGGTCGAGCCGGCCGATGATCTCCCGGACCGCGCTCTCGTGGTCGGCCGGCCCGCCGCCGGGTTCGCCGATCCGCTCGACGGTGCCCTTGTCCAGGACGTCGTCGCCGTCGTACAGCCGGTACTTGACTGACGAGGATCCGCTGTTGAGGACCAGGATGCGGCTCATTCCGACGCCTCCGTGGCGGCCTGGATGGCGGTGATCGCCACCGTGTTGACGATGTCCGGCACTCCCGCGCCGCGGGACAGGTCGTTCACCGGCCGCCGCAGGCCCTGCATGACCGGCCCGACCGCCACCGCTCCGGCGGACCGTTGCACCGCCTTGTACGTGTTGTTGCCGGTGTTCAGGTCCGGGAAGATGAACACCGTGGCCCGCCCCGCGACCGGGCTGTCCGGCAGCTTGGTGGCCGCGACCTGCGGGTCGATCGCCGCGTCGTACTGGATCGGGCCCTCGACCAGCAGGTCCGGCCGGCGTTCCCGGACCAGCTTGGTGGCCGCCGCGACCTTCTCCACGTCGGCGCCCGAGCCGGAGCTGCCGGTGGAGTACGACAGCATCGCCACCCGCGGCTCGATGCCGAACCGGGCCGCCGTGTCGGCCGACGAGATGGCGATGTCGGCGAGCTGGTCGGCGTCCGGGTCGGGGTTGACGGCGCAGTCGCCGTACACCAGCACCCGGTCGGCGAGCAGCATGAAGAAGACGCTGGAGGCGACCGAGACGCCCGGGACGGTCCGGATGATCTCGAAGGCCGGCCGGATGGTGGCGGCTGTGGTGTGGGTGGCGCCGGAGACCATGCCGTCGGCGTGGCCGGTCTGCACCATCATCGTGCCGAAGTAGTTGGGCTGCGCCACGATGTCGTGCGCCAGTTCCACGGTGACGCCGCGGTGGGCGCGCAACTGCGCGTACGCCTGCGCGAACTCGTCCCGCCACGGGCTGGTCGCCGGGTCGACCACCTGGGCGTCGCCGAGGTCCACGCCCAGCTCCCGGGTGCGGCGGGCGATCTCGTCCGGGCGGCCGAGCAGGGTGATCTCGGCGACGCCCCGGCGCAGCAGCACCTCGGTCGCGCGCAGGATCCGCTCGTCGGCGCCCTCGGGCAGCACCAGCCGGCGGCGGCGGGCGCGGGCCCTGTCGATCAGGTCGTTCTCGAACATCAGCGGGGTGACCCGCGCGGACCGGCTGACCCGCAGCCGGCGGGCCAGGTCGTCGGTGTCCACGCAGCGTTCGAACGCACCGAGCGCGGCCTCGACCTTGCGCGGGTTGGCGGTGCTCGGGCGTCCCTCGATCCGGCTGGACGCGGAGACCGTGTCGTAGCTGTCGCTCGGCACCGACAGCACCGCCAGCCCGGTGTTCATCCGCTCGACCAGCCGCATGGCGCGCGGGTCGGGCTGCTCGCCGAGCGTGAGCACCAGCCCGGCCAGCGACACCTGCCCGGCCACGTGCGCGGCGCCGGCGGCGACCAGCAGGTCCGCCCGGTCGCCCGGGGTGATCACCAGCGCCCCGTCGGTGAGGTGGTCCAGCAGCGTCGGCACGTGCGCCGCGCCGACCACGTAGTCGAGCACGTCCCGGTCGAGCGCGCTCTCGTCGCCGGTGAGCACCGTGCCGCGCAGCGCCGCGGCCACCTCGGCCACCGTCGGCGCCGACACGGTCGGCACCTCCGGGATCGCGTACGCGGGCACCGGCAGCTCGGGCAGCGTCATCGGCTCCGGCACGCGGTTGGCCAGCGCCGCGATCACCGTCGCGCCGAGGTCGACCAGATCATGGTACGCGCCACGCAGCGCCGCGGCGATCGTGTCGGGCGTCTGTCCGAACCCGTCCACGACGGGCACCACGACGCTGCTGAACTCGGTCGCCAGCCGGGCGTTGAAGGCCAGCTCGCGCGGGCCGGTGCCGTCGCCGTAGGCGAAGTCGCTGCCGACCACCACTATCGCCGGGCAGCGCCGTTCGACCTCGCGGTAGCGGGTGACGATCCGGGAGATCAGCTCCTCCCGGCGGCCGTCCGCGACGAGCGCGCTCGCCTCGGCGTACGTGGCGCCGTACAGCTCGTCGACAGGTAGATCCATCCGGTAGCGCTCGGTGAGGAGGGCCAGGATCGGGTCGACTCCGTCACCGGCGACGAGCGGCCGGAACGCGCCTATTCGTTCCACCTGTCGGGACAACAGCTCGGCCAGCCCGAGTGCCACAGTTGATTTTCCCCCGCCCGAACCAACGCCGGTCAGGTATACGCTGCGCGCCACGGCACCCAACCTACAAGATCGAGGTCAGAGTTACCTGTTCTGCCTGGTCACACCGGCTGCCCGGCGGAGAAGGTGGGGATTTTTCGCATCTGCACGTGGCCGCGTGGAAGGCCCGACCGCTCCAGGCGGTCGGCACCGCGCTGACCGGCTGCCGGCTGGCTGGCAGAAGCTGCGGCGTACCGGCAACCTGCGGGTCGCCGGGCGGGGCGCGACCGGCTGAGACCGGTCAGTCCTCGTCCGGGTCGTCGAGGCGGGCCAGCCAGGTGGCGAACCGCTCGATCGGGGTCTCGAACTCCGGGTTCAGGTCGACGAAGTCACGCAGGCGCTCGCCCAGCCACTCCAGGCTGACCTGCTCGTCACCCCGGCGCTCGACCAACTCCTCGATGCCACGGTC
>NZ_JBMVFV010000012.1:0-98588 GCF_049538395.1 Micromonospora sp. AB353
ACCCCGCCGCGCCCGTGTCAGCGCAGGTACGGCCCGTCCGCGCCGATCTTGCCCGGCGCCGGGTTGCCGGGCAGGTCGAGCACGTAGACCCGCAGATTGCCCTTGCCGCCGGCCGCTGCGGTGAGCGTGCCGTCGGCGACCGTCTTCACGTCACCGGTGACCGCGTCCACGTACCGGCCGTTCGGCACCCCGCGGAACGTGGCGCCGCCGGACACGGTGACCAGCGCGAAGCTGTCCACCCCGCCCTGGGTGAAGCGCCGCTTGTACGCCATCGCGCCGCTCACGCCCTCGGTCGAGTACTGCCCCTTCTGCAACGCCGGCACCGCCCGCCGGATCAGGTTGAGCCGTTGCACGTGCTTCACCAGCGGCTGGGCGAGCGTGGTGGCGACCGTCCCGCCGGCCGAGCCGACCACCCCGAAGTCGCTCGCGGTGACGGTGCCGGCCAGGTGGTCGCCGTAGTAGGCCCGGCCCGTGGTGTCGAGCGGGCAGCTCGGCCCGCAGTCGATCCGGGCGCCCTTGCGGAACTCGATCTCCGAACCGTAGTAGAGCGTCGGGATGCCGCGGAACGTCCACATCAGGCTCATGTTCTCCGCCCAGGCGTCGGTGCCGCCGGTGTACCGGGTGGAGGACTTGTTCGGCCCGTAGTCGTGGCTGTCGACGTAGACCACGTTGTACGTGGCGTCGTTGTAACTGTCGTCGGAGTCCTTCCCGTTGCCGAACGCGTTGCCGGCGTCGGAGAAGTTCATGTGCATCCGCATGTCGATGACGTTCATGCCGGAGAACTGCGAACGGTCCGGCGCGTGGTACGTGTTGCCGCGCAGGAACGCGTTGTCGGTGGTCGGCTGCCCGTTCGGTCCGAGCAGCTGCTCGTGGTCGTACTGCTCGATCGCGGCGCGGACGTCGTCCGGGCTGTACTCCTTGCGTTCCTTCCAGGTGAAGAACTGCGCGGAGTGGTTGACCGAGCCGCGGTTCCACTTGTCGTTGACGAACGCGGCCACCTCGCCGAAGACGTAGAAGTCCTTGCCCTTCTCGCCGAACCGGGCGACCGCGTGCTGCTGGATGGCGGGCAGGAAGCGCCGGTTCCAGGTGACCCGGGGGATGTGCACGGCGGTGTCGATCCGGAAGCCGTCCACCCCCATGTCGATGAACCTGTTGTACGCGTCGATCAGGTACTGCTGCACGGCGGCGTTCTCGGTGTTGAAGTCGGCCAGATCCTCGTGCAGCCAGCAACTGCGTGAGTCCTCGCCCTCCCAGTTGCCGATCCAGCACTGGTGGTACTTGTCGGCGGGGAAGAGCTTGCTGGTCGGGACCGGCCACTGGCACTGGTAGAGCGTGTAGCCCTCGGGGCTGCGCCCGCCGGTCGGCGTACCCCAGTTCAGGCACTGGTTGCCGGCGGGCGCGGCGGACGACCACACGTCGCCGTTGTACGGCCGGCCCTTGGCCTTGGCGTTCTGCGCCGGGGTGAGCGCCGGGTCGTTCCCGGTCGCCTCGACCGTCGGGTCGTACTCCCGGCCGGTCTGCGGCTGGTCGTAGTACCACTTCCACTGGTCGTCGCGGGTGCCGTAGACGGTGGGCGTGAACAGGCCCTTGGCGCCCCACCGGGAGCTGTGGTTGTAGACCACGTCCTGGAAGATCTTCATGCCCTTGGCATGCGCGGCGTTGATCAGATCCTGGTACGAGGCGCCGGCGCTCTCCAGCCGCGGGTCCACCCGGTAGAAGTCCCAGCCGTGGTAGCCGTGGTAGTCGTAGTCGGAGCGGTTGAGCACCACCGGGGTGATCCAGAGCGCCGAGAAGCCGAGCGCCTTGATGTAGTCGAGCTTGTCGACCAGCCCCTTGAAGTCGCCCCGGAACATCGGGTCGTCGTTCGCCGCGTTGCCGGAGGCGACGTGCTGGCTGCCGCCACGGTTGTTCGCGGGATCACCGTCGGCGAACCGGGCGGTCATCACGAAGTAGATGGTGTCCTCGCGCGGGTCGCCGCCCAGCGGGGCGCCGCCGGTCTGCGGGGTGCCGGTGGTCGCGGACGCGGGCGCACTCGCCGCCGACCGGTTGCCGGCCGCGTCCAGGGCCCGCACGGTCCAGGTGTACGCGGTGCCGGGTCGCAGGTCGTACGCGACGTGCCGGGTGGTGGTGCTGGTGACCGTGGTGCCGCCGGCTCCCCCGGTGCGGGTCAGCTCGTACCCGGTGACGCCCCGGTCGTCGGTGGCGGCGGTCCAGGTCAGCGTGACCGCCAGTCCGTCGGCGACGGCGGTGAGGCCGCCCGGCGTGGACGGCGGCGTGGTGTCCGGGGTGGCCGGCGCGCACGGGTCCGCGGCGGCGGCGGTGACCCGGCCGTTGTCGACGACGCTGCGCCCCGTACCGATGGTGTAGTCCGCGCCGCCGTTGTTGTCCCAGGTCCCGGCGGTGTTGTTGAACGCGGCGGTCAGGCCGGTGGCCGTGCCGAGGTCGACGATCCGGCGGGCCCAGCCGGCGCAGCGCGTCTCCATGGCGACGCCCGGGGCGGTGGTCCAGGCGCCGCCGGTGGGCCGGTAGTGCAGGTTCGCGGCGGCCCAGCCGCGCGGCGTGAGGTGGTACCAGACCTCGGCGGTGTTCCCGGCGGCACCGGACGGCGTCGGGCTCGGTGCGGCAGTGGCGGACGGGCCCGGCGTCGGGGTGCCGGACGGCGACGGGGTGGCGCACGGGTCGCCCGTGCCGATCCGGCCGGCGGCGACGGTCACGGTGCCGGCGCCGAGGCGGTAGTTGGCGCCGTTGTTGTTGTCCCAGACGCCGCTGCCGTTGGTGAAGACGACCTGGGCGCCGGTGGCGGTGCCCAGGTCGACTGTCTTGCGGCGCCAGCCGGCGCAGGCGGTGTCCATCGGTACGCCGGGAACCGGCGTCCAGGCCTGCCCGTCCACGCCGTAGTGGATGTTGACGGACCCGCCCCAGGCGGCCGGTGACTGGTAGTAGACGGTGACGGTGTTCGCCGCCGCGGCGGCGGTGAACGGCAGCAGCGCGGCGAGCACGCCGGCGGCGAGCGCGATCGCTCCCCACCGGCGGCGGTTGGTGGTGGTGGTGCCCCTCATGGCGCTCTCCTGACACCCACGCCCGCACGACGGGCGCAAGGGGATGAAGGCGTTGCAAGAACTTGCGACGCGTGGTGCCAGGAAATTACCAGTTTCGATTCCCCGAAACCAGTGGTTCACAGTAGACACGGTCGTAACAGGTTGCACCGCCCGCAACGGCTTGCTCCCGGCCGGCGACGGCCAGGCCGGGAGCAGGGCGCGCGCTCAGCCCGCGGCGGGCGGGGTGAAGACGCCGAGCAGGTTGCCCGACGGGTCGCGCAGCAGGGCACGCACCAGACCGGCCGGCGTGGTCACCGGCGCCGTCAGAACGGTGCCGCCGGTCGCCTCCGCCCGGCGGCAGGTCTCCGGCACGTCCGCCACCTCGGCGTAGAAGATCGCGTAGTTGCCGGTGTCGGTGTCCCGGATCGCGCCGCCGATCCCCCGCTCACCGCCGGCCGTCGTCTGCCGGTACGACAGGCCCGGGCCGCCCTGCTCGTCGAAACTCCAGCCGAACAGCTCGGAGTAGAACCGCTGCGCCTCGTCCGGGCGGTCGGAGCCGATCTCGAACCAGGTCACGGGCGTGCTGGACATGCTTCCTCCTGAGATTCGCGCCGGCGGTCGGCCGGCGTCGTCAGGATTCAGCCTCGTATCGGGCCACGACAGCGTCCTGTCGGTGTTTCCACCCGGATCAGACCAGGGTGAGCGGGCGCACCCGGTCGACCGGCACGTCGAGGTCGCCGGGACGCCACTCCCGGGTCACCGGCTCGGCGAGCGGGTGCACCGACACGATCCGGTCGGTGCGGAAGCAGCGCACACCGTCGCGCAGCCGGCACCAGGCGACCAGGTACCAGTGCACCGAGTTGCCCAGGTAGGCCAGCGGCTCCACGTCGCGCGCCGAATCGGTGCCGCCGCGGTCGGCGTACCGCAGGCGCAGCACCCGCCCGGCGGCGACCGCGTCGGCGACGGCGGCCGGGACGGGCGTGCCCGGCCCGTCACCGACCAGGTGCACCCGGCCGGCGAGCCGGTGCGCCTCGGCCACCGCCGCCGGCGGCATCACCGCGACCAGCTTGCGCAGCGCGGCGCCGGCCGCCGGGGCGAACGGTGAACCGCCGAGCCGGTGCAGCGCGACGGCCATCGCCACCGCCTCGGCCGGTGTCAGGTTGACCGGCGGCAACGTGCGGGCCCGGTCGACCACGTAACCGCCGGTGCGGCCCGGCTCGGCCCAGATCGGCACCCCGGCGCCCTGCAACGCGGAGATGTCGCGCTCGACGGTGCGGGTGCTCACCTCGAAGCGGCGGGCCAGCCAGGTCGCGCTGCGCGGGCGCGGCGAGACCGCCCGCAGCTCCTCGACCAGGGCGTAGAGGCGGTCGGTGCGGTTCACCCCCGGACGCTAACCCGGGGGTACGACACCGCTCAGGCGATGCAGGCGCAGACGATCAGCGCGGCGCCGAAGTGGGTGGCGGCGCTGACCCGGGCCGCCGGGTGCGGCTCGTCGGCGGCGATGACGTCGCCGAGCTTGCCCGGGGTGAGCAGGTCCAGCACCAGGAACGCCAGCGCCATCACCAGCAGGCCGACCAGCCCGAACACCACGGTGGACGCGAGGCCCTTGGTGAACGAGCTGTAGCTGGTCAGCACGGCGGTGAAGACGATGCCGGCGATGCCGAGCTGGTTGGCGGCGAGCAGCAGCGCGGCGTTGCCGTTGCGGCGCACCCAGATCAGCTCCCGCAGCTTGCCCGGGGTGAGCAGGTCGACGAGCAGGAATCCGGCGGCCATCAGGGCGACCCCGACCATCCCGAACACGATGCTCTGCCACGCCCCGTCGAGCAGATCTCCCAGCACCAACGCCTCCCCGGCTCACGCCCGCCCGGCGGTGGTGCCGGGGCGGTGCCGCAGACGATAGCGGCACCGCGCCAGCGTGATCTAGAGCGAGAGGTAGCGCTGCCGCTCGTACGGGGTGACCTCGCGGCGGTACTGCTCCCACTCGGAGCGCTTGTTGCGCAGGAAGAAGTCGAAGACGTGCTCGCCGAGCACCTCGGCCACCAGCTCGGAACCGGCCATCACGTCGATCGCCTCGGCCAGGTTCTCCGGCAGCGCCTCGTACCCCATGGCGCGGCGCTCGGCGCTGCTCAGCGACCAGACGTCGTCCTCGGCACCCGGGGGCAGCTCGTAGCCCTCCTCGATGCCCTTGAGGCCGGCGCCGAGCATCACCGCGAACGCGAGGTAGGGGTTGGTCGCGGAGTCCAGCGAGCGGACCTCGACCCGGGCCGAGTTCGGCTTGCCGTACGCGGGCACCCGCACCAGCGCGGACCGGTTCAGGTGACCCCAGCAGACGTACGCCGGGCTCTCGGTGATCCGGTCCGGCAGCGCCTGCGGGAACAGCCGCTTGTACGAGTTGACCCACTGGTTCGTGACGGCGGTGTACTCCCGGGCGTGGGTGAGCAGCCCGGCGATGAACGACTTCGCGACCTTGGAGAGCTTCATCGGGTCGCCGGCGTCGTGGAACGCGTTGCGCTCCCCCTCGAACAGCGACAGGTGCGTGTGCATGCCGCTGCCGGGCTGGTCGGTGAACGGCTTCGGCATGAAGCTGGCCTGCACGCCGGTGGAGAGCGCGACCTCCTTCACCACGTGCCGGAACGTCATGATGTTGTCGGCGGTGGTGAGCGCGTCGGCGTAGCGCAGGTCGATCTCCTGCTGGCCGGGGGCGACCTCGTGGTGGCTGTACTCCACCGAGATGCCGATCCGCTCCAGCGCCAGCACGGCCTGGCGGCGGAAGTCCCGCGCGACGGCGTGCGTGGTGTGCTCGAAGTAGCCGCCGGTGTCCACCGGGATCGGCACCGAGCCGTCCTGCGGGCCGTTCTCCAGCAGGAAGAACTCGATCTCGGGATGGGTGTAGAAGGTGAAGCCCTTGTCGGCGGCCCGGGAGAGCATCCGGCGCAGCACGTGCCGCGGGTCGGCCCAGGAAGGGCTGCCGTCGGGCAGCGAGATGTCGCAGAACATCCGGGCGCTCTCGCCGCTGACCCCGCCCTCGAACGGGAAGACCTGGAACGTGGTCGGGTCCGGCATCGCCACCATGTCCGACTCGAAGACCCGGGCGAAGCCCTCGATCGCCGAGCCGTCGAAACCGATGCCCTCGTCGAAGGCCGCCTCGAGTTCCGCGGGAGCCACCGAGACGCTCTTGAGCGTGCCGAGCACATCGGTGAACCACAGCCGGACGAAACGGATGTCCCGCTCTTCCAGCGTGCGGAGGACGAACTCCTGCTGACGGTCCACTTCCACCCCTCGTGACACGTACGTCCGCACCGGTCGGGCCGGCCCGGCCTGACCGCCCAGTCTCCACCGGGCTCGTTACGCCGACGTTACGCCCTTCCCCGCCGGAGCGCCCCGCCGTGTCCCGCCCTCGCCGGACGCCGGCCGGCCGGTGGCGCGCGTCTCCCACGACCGGCCGGATTCCGGCCCGACGGCTGGGGGAAGATGGGGGCATGCCCACCCTGCGTCTCGCCCTGTGCCAGGTCAACCCGACGGTAGGCGACCTCGCCGGCAACGCCGGCCTGGTCCGCTCGTGGACCCGTCAGGCCGCCGACGCCGGCGCCCAGCTCGTCCTGTTCCCCGAGCTGATGCTCACCGGTTACCCGGTGGAGGACCTGGTGTTCCGCCGTTCGTTCGTGGCCGCGTCCCGCGCCGCGCTGCACCGGCTCGCCGCCGACCTGGCCGCCGACGGCCTCGGTGAGCTGCCGGTCGTGGTCGGCTATCTGGACGCGGACGGCCCGCCGCAGGTCAGTTCCGACGCCCAGCCGGGCCGGGGCGCCCGCAACGCGGCGGCGGTGCTGCACCGGGGCGAGGTGGTGGCCACCTACTTCAAGCACCATCTGCCCAACTACGGTGTCTTCGACGAGGACCGCTACTTCGTCCCCGGTGACACGCTCACCGTGGTGCGCGTCGGCGGGGTGGACGTGGCGCTGACCATCTGCGAGGACCTGTGGCAGGCCGGCGGCCCGTTCGTGGTGGCCCGGGAGGCCGGCGTCGGGCTGGTGCTGAGCATCAACGGCTCGCCGTACGAGCTGAACAAGGACGACGTGCGGCTGCCGCTGGTACGCCGGCGCGCCGCCGAGGCCGGGGCGGCCATCGCGTACGTGAACATGGTCGGCGGCCAGGACGAGCTGGTCTACGACGGCGACTCGATGATCGTCGCCGCGGACGGCACGCTGCTGACCCGGGCGCCGCAGTTCGTCGAGCACCTGCTGGTGCACGACCTGGAGCTGCCGGCGGCGGCAGGTGCGCCCGGCGGAACCGGTGCGCTGAGCGACGGGATGCGCGTGACCCGCCACGACATCCCGGCGATCCCGGCCGCGCCGGCCGGCCCGGCTGCGGACGGCGGCATCATCGAGCCGGTCGCCGACGAGGCCGAGGTGTGGCACGCGCTGGTGCTGGGCCTGCGCGACTACATCGACAAGAACCGCTTCCCGTCGGTGGTGCTCGGCCTGTCCGGCGGCATCGACTCGGCGGTGGCGGCGGCCATCGCGGTGGACGCGGTGGGCCCGGAGCGGGTCGTCGGCGTCTCGATGCCCAGCCAGCACTCCTCCGAGCACTCCCGCACCGACGCGGAGGACCTGGCGAAGCGCACCGGCCTGGACTACCGGGTCGAGCCGATCCAGCCGATGGTGGACACGTTCCTGGCGAACATGTCGCTGTCCGGGGTGGCGGTGGAGAACCTCCAGGCCCGGGTACGCGGCGTGATCCTCATGGCGCTGTCGAACCAGGAGGGCCACCTGGTGCTCACCACCGGCAACAAGAGCGAGCTGGCGGTGGGCTACTCGACGCTCTACGGCGACTCGGTGGGCGGCTACAACCCGGTCAAGGACGTCTGGAAGACGCTCGTGTGGCGGCTGGCGAAGTGGCGCAACGCCGACGCGGCGCGGCGCGGGCAGACGCCGCCGATCCCGGAGAACTCGATCGGCAAGCCGCCGTCGGCCGAGCTGAGCCCCGGCCAGCTCGACAGCGACACGCTGCCCGACTACGACGTGCTCGACCCGATCCTGATCGGCTACGTCGACGGTGACCTGGGCCGCGACGGCCTGGTCGAGTCCGGTCACGACCCGGCCGTGGTGGACAAGGTGCTGCGGATGGTGGATACCGCCGAGTACAAGCGACGGCAGTCCGCGCCCGGCACCAAGATCTCCATGAAGGCGTTCGGGCGGGACCGGCGGCTGCCGATCACCAACCGGTGGCGCGAGGACGGCTGACCGCTCCCCCGGCCGGGAGTGACATCCTCCACTCCGACCTGCCCGCGGCCCGCCGCCCGGTGCGACGATCGCGGGGAACCCGGGGACCGCGTGCGCGGCCTCGAGGAAGGAGATTGTCATGGTGGAGTCCACCCCGGCCGAGGTGACCGCCCTCTACGGCGGGCCGGCCACCCGGCGGGTACGCACCCGCGACCTGATCGCCGCCAAGGAGCGCGGCGAGCGGTGGGCGATGCTCACCTCGTACGACCAGTACACGGCCTCGATCTTCGACCAGGCGGGGATCCCGGTGCTGCTGGTCGGCGACTCGGCGGCGAACAACGTCTTCGGCTACGAGACCACGCTGCCGGTGACCGCCGAGGAGCTGCTGCCGCTGGTACGCGCCGTGGTCCGCGCCACGAAGCACTCGCTGATCGTCGGTGACCTGCCGTTCGGCTCGTACGAGGAGGGACCGGCGCAGGCGCTGCGCACCGCGGTGCGGTTCATGAAGGAGGGCGGCTGCCACGCGGTGAAGCTGGAGGGCGGGCGGCGCTGCGCCACCCAGATCGAGGCGATCACCGGCGCAGGCATCCCGGTGATGGCGCACATCGGCTTCACCCCGCAGAGTGAGCACACGCTGGGCGGTTACCGGGTGCAGGGCCGGGGCGAGGCCGCCGAGGAGGTGCTCGCCGACGCGCGGGCGGTGGCCGAGGCGGGCGCGTTCGCGGTGGTGCTGGAGATGGTGCCGGGCGAGGTGGCCAAGCGGGTCACGGCCGAGCTGCCCATCCCCACCGTCGGCATCGGGGCCGGCCCGGACACCGACGGGCAGGTGCTGGTCTGGCAGGACATGGCCGGGTTGCGGACCGGCCGGGCGCCGCGTTTCGTGAAGCGGTACGCCGACCTGGCGGGCGCGCTGACCGACGCCACCCGGCGGTTCGCCGACGAGGTGCGCGGCGGTGAGTTCCCCGCGGCCGAGCACACCTTCTGAGGTGTAAGGAAGGGCCCCTTCTTAACGCCTGGCGTAGAGAAGGGGCCCTTTCTTAACACACGCCGCCCCGACGGCGGCGCGACGCGTCAGAGGTCGGTGACCCGGATGCCGGCGTGCGCCTTGTAGCGCTTGTTGATCGCGATCAGGTTCGCGGTGAACGCCTCGATCTGGTGGGCGTTGCGCAGCCGCCCGGCGTAGATGCCCCGCATGCCGGGGATCCGCGCGGCCAGCGCGCCGACCACGCCCACGAGTTCCCGGTCCTCGGTGCAGATCAGCACGTCCAGGTCGATCCGGTCGATCTCCGGGTCGGCCAGCAGCGGCGCGCTGACGTGGTTGAACGCGGCGCAGACCCGGGACTCGGGCAGCAGCGCGGCGGCCTGCTGCACGGCGCTGCCCTCGGGCACGTCGAGCGCGTACGGGCCCTGCTTGTCGAAGCCGAGCGGGTTGACGCAGTCCACCACGATCTTGCCGGCCAGCGGTCCGGCGAGCGCGGCGACGGTGGCCGCGTGCCCGTCCCACGGCACCGCCACGATCACCACGTCGCTGCGCCGGGCGACGTCCTCGTTGTCGCCGCCGGAGACCAGAGCGCCGTCGGGGAGCCCGGGCAGGGCGGCGATCTCGGCGGCGGCCTGGGTGGCCCGCTCGGCGGTGCGGGAGCCGATCAGCACGGTCTGCCCGGCCCGGGCGAACCGGTAGGCGAGACCCCGTCCCTGGTCGCCGGTGCCACCGATGATGCCGACGGTCAGCCCGGAGACGTCGGGCAGCGTGGTCGCGTCGTAAGCCATGCGCTCATCCTCGCAAAACGGGGCCGTGAGCGGTGCATCCCGATGCTGTGACAATGACCGCGCTGGTCACGCCCGTTCGAAGGCGACCCGGCGCTGGGCCGGGTCGGCGGCGGTGAGGCGTACCCGGACGCGTTCGCCCAGCGGCAGCTCACCGGTGCAGCGGGCGCGCACCGGCGGCTCGTCGAGCGCGATCGTGCCGCCGGGCGGGCGGCCGGGGCGGCCGTTGCCCGCCGGGCGCGGTTCGTCCACGTCGAGCACAGCCGCCTCGAACGTCTCCCCCACCCGGTGCGCGAGCAGCACCGCCTCGGCCAGCTCCACGGCGCCCCGGGTGGCGGCGCCCGCGGTGCGGTCGGTCGCGGCCATCACCTCGGGCAGCTTCGGCAGCGCGGCCCGGACCTGCTCGGGCACCTCGCGGCCCTCGTGCAGCGCGAGACAGACCTCGGTGGCGTAGCGATCGGCCAGCCGGCGCAGCGGCGCCGTGACGTGCGCGTACGCGGCCGCCACCCCGCCGTGCTCGGGCTGCTCGGGCAGCTCACCGTCGAACGCGGTGTACGCGGCGCCGCGCATCAACTCGGCGGCCTGGTCGACGAAGGCGGCCACCCGGGGCTGGGAGGTGTCCAGCCCGTCGAGCACCTGACCGACCGGGGTGCCGTCCGGCCAGGGCACGCCGAGCGGTCCGGCGGCGAGCCGCAGCCGCTCGACCGCCTCCGGTCGAGGCCGGGGCATGGTGCGCAGCAGCCCGATCCGGCCGGCCAGCATGATGTTCGCCGCTGCCATCCCGGTCAGCAGCGAGATCTGCGCGTTGTGCTCCTCCATCGCACCGGGGCCGCGCAGCACCAGCCGCCACCCGTCGCCGTCGGGCTCGACGTCCTGCTCCGGCAGCGGCAGGTTGATCGCGCCCCGGCTCAGGCCCCGCGCGGTGAGCAGCGCCCCGATCTCGGGCAGCAGGGCGATCGGCTCGGGCAGCCGGCCGACGTCGGCGTCGCGCTGCACGCCGCCGTAGTCGAGCTTGGCCCGGCTGCGCACCAGCGCCCGCTCCAGGGTGACCGCGACGGTGCCGCCGTCGGCGTCCAGGTCGACGGTCCAGAGCACGGCGGCCCGGTCGGCGTCGGGCAGCAGGCTGGCCGCACCCTCGCTGAGCGTGTGCGGGTGCAGCGGCACGTTGCCGTCGGGCAGGTAGACCGTCTGCCCCCGGCGCCACGTCTCGGCCTCCAGGTCACCGCCGAGGCGTACGTGGGTCAGGACGTCCGCGATCGCGTACCGGACGCGGTAGCCGCCGCCGGGACGGCGGGTGAGGTGCATGGCCTGGTCGAGGTCGCGCGAGGTCGCCGGGTCGACGGTGACGAACGGGATGTCGGTCCGGTCGGCGACTGCGGGCGGCGGCGCGGCGGCCGCCAGGTCGGCCTCGCGCTGCGCCGCGGCCGGGAAGCTCTCGGGCAGTCCCAGCTCGCGGCGCAGCGCGCCGAAGTCGATACGGGGCGCCAGTACGCGTCGGATCACCACGCGGTCAATCCTGACAGCGCCCCGCACGTTCCGCTCCCCGGGAGGGAGCGGTGTCCGCGGCGTCAGGCGCGGCGGGCCGGCGCCTGACGCGCGGTGGTGCTCTTGGCGGCGGTGCTCTTGCGGGCCGGCGCCTTCTTCGCGGCGGTGGTCTTCTTCGCCGCCGTGGTGGTCTTGCGCGCGGTGGTGGTCTTGCGGGCGGGCGCCTTCTTCGCCGCCGCCTTGCGCGCCGTGGGACGCGTCGAGGCGGTGGTCTTCTTCGCGGGCGCCTTCTTCGCCGCGGCGGTGGTCTTCTTCGCCGCCGAGGTGACCTTCCGCGCGCCGGTGGTCTTCTTGGCCGCCGTCGTCTTCTTCGCCGCCGTCGTCTTACGGGCCGGCGCCTTCTTCGCGGTGGCGGTGGTCCGGGCCGTCGTGGTCTTCCGGGCCGCCGTGGTCTTCTTCGCCGCGGTGGTCTTCTTGGCCGCGGTGGTCTTCTTCGCCGCCGTCTTCTTGACGGCTGTCGTCTTCTTCGCGGTGGTCTTCTTCGCCGGCGCGGTCTTGGCGGTGGCCCGGCCGGCCGGCGCCGTACGGGCTGCGGTCTTCTTCGCCGTCGTCCTGCTGGTGGTGGTCTTGGTGGCCGGCGCCTTGCGCGCCGCCGACACGACCTTCCTGGCGGCCGCCTTCTTGGCCACCGCCTTCTTCGCCGGTGTCCGTCCGGCACCGGCGCCCGAGGCGTTCGGCGACGCCTTGGTGACCGTCGTCGTCCTGCCCGCGGCGGTCCTCTTCGCGGTCGTCCGTTTCGCGGCCGGGCGGGTGGCCTGCTGTGCTTCGGCCATCTCGGTTCCCTTTCCTGGGGACGTGCTCTCGCCCTCGCGGAGCACGGATCACCTCGACGCGGGCCCTCCCGCGCCGTCTAGCGGCCCTCCCCGGCCCAACGGGCGTCCTCGGCGTCCCACGCGTCGTTACGCTCCCGCACTGTCTGCAGGGCGTTGTCCGCGTCGGCGGCTGAGGCGTACGGTCCGAGAACGTGCTTGGCGGGGCACACGTCGGCATCGGTCTCGACCCGGTGGTGTCGCGTGCACCAGTAGTAGTGCCCACCACTTCCGTCGTCGCTCATGCGATCACTGTGCACCGGGAACCGCCCGGCCGCCACCGGAACGGCACAAATAGTCACGGCCTTCTCCACATTAGACCTGGTCGGGGCGGTTGTGGCGGGGAACGGCGGAAGACCCGGAGATGCCCGCACTCGTCCGAACGGCCGGTACCGGCGCCGGTGGGGAACGGACAGGATCGGCGCTCGTGATCATCACGACGACGGGCACGGGGGCCTGTCCGCGATGCGGCGCGACGCCGGTGTCGCTGGACGGGGCGTTGCCCTGGTGCGCCGGCTGCGACTGGAACCTCGACACCTACGACGCGCGCCGCCAGCCGCCCGAGTTCGGCTGGTCCTGGGTCGACCGGCGGACCCACCGGCTCGCCGCGCGGCTCACCCGCCGGCAGTACGCCGCTCTGCTCGGCCGGTCGCTGGAGCCGACCGGGCAGGGGTTCACCGGTGTTCTGGTCACCGGCGTCTCGGTGCTGCTCCTGCTCGGCGTGGCCGGGATCGCGGTGGCCGGGGTGTGGTTGCTGTTCGCGTACCCCTTCCCGAACCTCGCGGTGGTCGGCGGCGTGGCGCTCATCGCGCTCGCGGTGGCGTTGCGGCCGCGTTTCGGCCGGCTCGACCGGGACCTGGACGTGCTCACCGAACGGGAGGCGCCGGAGCTGCACGCCCTGGTCCGGGAGGTGGCCACGGCGGTGGGCGCGCCGATGCCGCACGTGATCGGCGTCGACGGCGCCATCAACGCGTACGCGACGTCGGTGGGACTGCGCCGGCGGCGCGTGCTCGGCCTCGGACTGCCGTTGTGGGGCGCCCTGGACGGATCGGCGCGGGTCGCGCTGCTCGGCCACGAGCTGGGCCACTTCGTCAACGGCGACGTCCGCCGGGGGCCGGTGACCCAGCCGGCGCTGACCATGCTCGGCAACGCCGCCGACCTGTTCCGGCCCCGGGGCGGATCCGACGGCGGCGGGCTGCTGGTGATGGTCGGCGAGTGGCTCGGGCGCCTGGCGTCCTGGGCGCTGTCGCGGCTGCTGTTCGCCGGGCACGTGGTGCTCGTCGCCGTCGCGCTGCGGGAGAGCCAGCGGGCCGAGTACCTGGCCGACGAGATGGCCGCCCGCGCCGGCGGCACGGCGGGCGCGACCCGGCTGCTGGACACGACGCTGCGGACCGACTCGGTGGCCACCGCCGTGCGCAACGCGGTACGCGGCGGCCACGGGCCGGACACCTGGCGGGTGGAGACGGGGCGCGCGCTGGACGCCGCCGCCGAGCGGCTGTCGCTGGAACGGCAGCTCACCGTCCGGGAGGACGCCTCCCTGTTCGCCGCCCACCCGCCGACCGGTCTGCGGCACCGGATGCTCGGCGCGCGGCCCTGGCAGGACCCGGCGGTGACGCTCACCGAGGCGCGCGCCGCGCGGATCGACGTCGAGCTGGCCCGGCACTACGAGCGGGCCGGGCGGGCGCTGAGCTGGAACGCCTGACGCTCAGGCGGGTGCCGGGACGGGCTCCGGACCGGGTACGACGGCGGGCGCCGGGCGGGCCGCCGCGATCGCGTACGCCAGGACGTAGGGCGTGCAGGCCAGGTAGAACATCGGCTCGACGAGCACCCGGTCGGTGATGAGGAACCGTTCCCACCCGGTCGGCCGGGGCAGTCCGAACGACGAGTCGGTCCAGCAGGTGAACAGCCACAGCGGCGCGGAGATCCGGTCGACCGCGTCCGGCGGCAGGCCGTCGGCCACCGGCGCGGTGGCCGGGATCGAGGTGACCACCGCGAGGATCACCGCCGCGTCGGCCGCCACCAGCGCGCCGAGCAGCCCGGCCGACCACGCGAGGCGGACCCGGCCCCGGCGGGCCAGCATGCCGGCGGCCCAGAGCGCCGCCGTCAGCAGCGCCAGCCAGAGCAGCAGCCCGGGCACCGTCTCCCACACCCGGCTCTCGCCCCGGGCGGCGAGCAGCGCGAGCGTCGCGGTCACGGTCGCGGCGACCGGCAGCACCACGCCGAGTGCGGTGGGCAGCGCCCGCACGCGTACGGTCCGGCGCGCGGCCCGGGTGACGACGAGCGCGAGCGTTGTGCCGAGCAGCGCGGTGAGCGCCGACCAGGCCGGCAACTGCGCGGCGGCGGCCCACGGCACGCGCATCTCCAGCCACCCGTGGGCCACGCCCGTCACCGCGCCCGCGAGCACGAGGACCGCGACGCAGACCGGCGGCGCGAGCAGCAACACCCCTGCGGTACGCCCCAGCCGCCGGGTCACCACGCCGGTGCCCCGGCCGGGTCCGCGGGTTCGGCGGGTAAGAGAGCACTCAGCTCGGCCAGCGCCAGCCGGGCCGACCGGATGCCCTCGCCGGTGAGGCGGTAGTAGCGGCGGGCCGGGCGGCCGGCGGCGACCGGGTCGACGTCCTCCCAGTCGGCGGCGAGCCAGCCCGCGTCCTGGAGGCGTCGCAGCACCGGGTAGAGCGTCCCGCTGGGCAGGCCGGTGAGCCGCATCAGGTCGAGGCCGTAGCGCGGCGCCTCGGGCTCGGCGAGCAGCGCCGAGAGCACCTTCGCCACCGGGATGGTCAGTCGCACGGGCTGACTCTATCGGAACTCTACATAGGGTGGATGCACCGTTGTGGCGGACGAACGGTGATCGACGACAGGACGGCGTGGTCCCTTCGACGGGACCGGCGGCCGATCCGGAGGGGACCGCTCAGGTGGATCACCAGGGGCCCGGGTGCAGGTCGCAGCTCCATATGCGAGCCTCGACGGACCGAATCCGCTGCCCGCCCGCTCCGGCGGACAGCGGCCCGAGCTGGGGAGAGAAAATCGTGGGCAACCTTGACATCGCGCTGAAGAACGCGATGAACATCGACGGCGCGATCGGGGCCGCGCTCGTCGACTACACCAGTGGCATGACCCTCGGCGTCGCCGGGGGCACCGGCGAGATCGACCTGACCGTCGCCGCCGCCGGCAACACCGACGTCGTACGCGCCAAGCTGCGCACCATCGAGATGCTCAAGCTCGACGACGAGATCGAGGACATCCTGATCACGCTCGGCAGCCAGTACCACCTGATCCGCCCGCTGAGCAACCGCACCGGCAAGGGCCTGTTCCTCTACCTGATGGTGAGCAAGAGCCGGGCCAACCTCGCGATGGCCAGACACCAACTGCGCACGATCGAGGAGAGCCTGGAACTGTGAGCCGGGTGGACGACCTCCCCCGCCGTACGCGCCCCCAGACCGGCACCCTGCCGCCACCCCGGGCGCTTCCACAGTCGCTGGCCGGCAACCCGGCGCTGCCGTACCCGGCCATCGCCCAGGAACTCTCCGCCCTGCGGCTGCAGATCCCCGGCGTGCACGGATGCGTCCTCGGCGGCGTCGACGGCCTGCTCGTCACGCACAACCTGCAGAACGGCGCCGACCCGGACGACCTGGCCGCGCTGGCCGCCACCATGTACGGGCTCGGCCGCCAGGTCGGGTCGCGCCTCGGACAGGGCGACTTCCAGCAGTCCACGGTGCGCAACGCGGGCGGCTACCTCAGCGTGTACGCCATCAACGGGCAGGCGCTGCTCGCCGTGATCGGCACGGACAGCATCAACGTGGCGCGGCTGCACCTGCACGCCCCGACCACCGCGGCCCGGCTCGCCGAACTACTCGACGGCGTCAGCCCGGCCACGTCCTGACGTACGCCGGTCGTCCCGGTCCCACCCGTCCGGACCGGAGGCGGCCGGCGTACCCCCGGGTTCTGCCGGTCGTGTGGCGCGGAGGTCGCGCGCTCCGTGTGGTGGTCCGCTCGGCGCGGCGGTCGCGGGGCGGCGGGTCAGAGGCCGAAGCGACCGGCCCACGCGGTCACGTCGGCGACTGTGGCGTTGCCGCCGCAGACCACCAGGCCGATCCGGGCATCGGTGCCCACCCGCTCGACCACCCGGCGGGCGGCGGGCAGCAGGCACCCGGCGGCGGGCTCGGCCCACACCTTGGCGTGCTCGGCCAACTCCAGCGTGCCCCGTACCGCCTCGGCGTCGGAGACCACGAGGACGTCGCTGACCAGTGCGGTCACATGGTCGTAGGTGAGCTGCGAGACGCTCGGCGCGCTGAGCGTGGTGACGATCGACGACAGCGGCACCTCGACCGGGCCGCCCTTCGCCAGCGCCTGCGACATCGCCTGCGCGCCCTCGGTCTCCACGCCCCAGACGCGTACCCCCGGCCGGCGCGCCCGCAGCGCCGCCGCCACACCCGAGATCAGCGCGCCCCCGCCGATGCTGACCAGCACGTCGGTCAGCTCACCGGCGTCGTCGGCCAGTTCCAGCCCGACGGTGCCCTGCCCGGCGAGCACGATCGGGTCGTCGAACGGGTGCAGCAGCGTCACGCCCTCGTCCCGCAGCCGGTTCATCAGCGCGAACGCGCCGGCCATGTCCTCGGTCAGCCGCACGTCCGCGCCGGCCGCACGGGCCACCTCGACCGCGCGGGCGGGTGCCGTGCGGGGCATCACCACAGTCGCCGCCACCCCGAGCGCCCCGGCCATCACCGCGACCGCGATGCCGTGGTTGCCGCCGCTGACCGCCACCACCCCGGCCGCCCGCTCCGCGTCGTCGAGCGCGAGCAGCTTCGCCGCCGCACCACGGGCCTTGAACGAGCCGGTACGTTGCAGCAGCTCCAGCTTGGCGGTGACCGGTACGCCGAGCAGCTCGGTCAGGCCCGGGCTGGGCACGGTCGGGGTGTGCACGACGACGTCGGCGATCCGGTCGGCGGCCGCCTGGATGTCCGCAAGCTCGATCACCACCGCAGCGTCCCACACCGGCCCTCGCGCCCTAGCCGCCCGCCCCGCCCTGCCCTCCCCGCCGCCCGCCCCTGTCGATCTTGGAGTTGTGGCACCTCGCGAACTTCGTGAAAGGGGCCTTCTGGGCGCCACAACTCCAAGATCGATGGAGGTGTCACGAGCGGGTGGCGGCTACCTCGGCGTCGCAGCGGAGGATGCAGAACTCGTTGCTCTCCGGGTCGGCGAGCACCACCCAGCCGGTGCCGTCAGAGTTGCGCCGGTCGGCCACCACCGCCGCGCCCAGCCCGGTCAGCCGGGCCAGTTCCTCGTCGCGCGTGCCCTCGACCGGGCGCAGGTCCAGGTGGATGCGGTTCTTGACCTGCTTGGCGTCCGGCACCTCGATGAAGAGCAGGCGGTGCCGCCCGTCCCGCGAGGAGATCATGCACTCCTCGTGGCCCGGCTCGTTCGGGTCGTCCGGGTCCTCGCGGTAGTCGAGGACCGATGCCCACCAGCGGGACAGGGCGTAGGCGTCGGCACAGTCCACGGTGGTGTGGGACACGTAGGAGGTCATCACCGGATCATCGCAAGTCCTGATCGCCCCGGAGCGCCCGGTCGCTCCCGGACCGGCCACCGGCTCGCGAGGTGTCAGCGCCGCCCACGGACGCATCGCCGGCCGCCAGTCCCGCGTCGAGCGCGGCCAGGAAGTCCAGCAACTCACGCCGCGCGGCCTCGTCATGCGTGCGGTGGTTCAAGAAGTCCGACGTGACGCAACGGGAGCGGTCCTCGACCACCTCGATCAGCTCGATGAGTTGAAGCCGGGCCTCGACCACCACGGCCGAGCCCACCTGGTGGCACCAGTCCTCGATCAGGTCGGGGTCCGTGGAGACGGCGTCGATCCCGCAGCACCCCACAACGCACTCGACCTCGCAGAAGGCGATGCACGTACGCAGGGGCGACGGCACGTCGACCGACACGTCCGCCATCGCCTCTCCTCCCCTGAACCCGCCGCGACAGTGACGGTTGGACATCGGGTGGAGCGCTGCGTCTCCCTCGTCAACCGCCGGCGTCAGCTGTCAGTCGTCGAACTCGAACCCGCGCGCTTCGGCGTCGTCGACCAGCCGCCGGATGCGTTCGCCGTCGGTGGCCACGGTGTTCATCAGGGCCTCCAGTTCTTGCAGCGCGCCTCGATCGGTGCCGTAGGCGCAGAACATGCCGGCCTCAGGGTCATAGGCGAACCGGCCTTCGAGCGCCGGGGCCCCGGTGCGGACGAGGACCTCCGCGACGCCTGCCCAGAAGTACCCGTTGGGCTCGTGACCAAGCTCCCCGATCACACCGTCGACTGGAGTGGTCCCGGCATCCAGCAGCAGCGAATACCGTCCGGGAGTGGTCTCGATCAGCCTGAGCAAGGTCATCTTCGAAGCCTGACAGTGGTCGGCGGTCGTGGCAAGATCAGGAAGTCTCCGTCACGCGTTCAGTTCCGCTCCTCCAGGCGGCGCGGTCATCTGCAAACCTCACACTCAACGGGCACGAGGTGCGGCGAATGTTCGATCCGGCGGGACTGTCCGGCACCACGACCGACCACGACAGCGGGGGCGACGTGAGCAGCGACGTCACGACAGTGCTGTGGCGCCCCCTGGGACAGCAGGAACTCGGTCTCGTCCGCGAGGCAGGGGGGCGCAGGTGGCCGCCACTCTCGCCGGAGCAAACTCACTTCTTCCCGATGCTCGACGAGGACTTCGCCATCAGGGCTGCGCAGAACTGGAACCTGTTCGGACCCGTGCGCTACGTCGCCCGTTTCCACGTCGAGACAGGTTTCCTGGGCCGCTACTCGACACGGTCCTTCGGCGGGTCCGCCGCTCCGATGCTGTGGATTGCAGCCGAGGAACTCGACGAGTTCAACGCGCACATCGTCGGTCCGATCGAGGTCATCCACGAATTCCGGTAGCGGGTGACCGGTTCAGACGGCACCTTCGCGCGGCGTCGTCCAGCCCAACCGGCCGCACGTCGCCGGGATCATCCGATGACCATCGACACCCGGAGTGCCCGAGGTAGGAGTTGAGGGCCTTGATGCTCTCCCCCGCATCGAGCAGCGCCGAGGCGTAGAAGTGCCGCAGCGCGTGCATGCCGGTCGACCTCGACGGCACGATGCCTGCCGCCGTGACGGCCAGTCGCCAGGCTCAACGTTGGAACGTCCTGCCAGGCCGGAGCGCCGTTCAAGAAACGTGCTTGCTGCAACCGGCTCGGTGAGGGAAGGGTGCCGCGTGTGACCAAAGCACCCGACGGCCTGAACCTTCCGCCAGGTCTCTCGTCCCAGCGACTGGGAGTGCTGACAGAGCTTGCGGCCCGGAACGATGCGGATCACGGCGAGGACTTGCTGGGCCTGGTCCTCTCCGGTTCGGTCGGCCGAGGGCTTGCCACGGAGCGCTCAGACCTGGACGTGTACGTCGTTCTCACCGACCAGGGAATGGGCGAGCGCAAGACGACCCGATCCCCTGACCTCGACGAGATCCCGGTTCCGCTCTCCCAGTTGGAAGAGGTACCCCCATTCGGGAGCGGAGGCTGGTGGTTCCGCTGGTCGTTCGCGTGGGCCCCGATCCTCCTTGACCGCACACAAGGCCGGCTGTCCTCCGCCCTTCACCGGTTGGCCACGGTGACGTCCGACGAGGCAGCGACGATTCTCGTCGAGCATGACCGCCTGGACGGGTGGCTGAACCATGCCTACCGGGCCCTGAAGAGCGACCGCGACGGACGCGACTTGGAACGCCGTCTCGATGCTGCCGAATCAGTGCCCTGGCTGCTGGACGTCATCTTCTCGCTGGCCGGACGGGTGCGTCCCTATCACAAGTACCTGCCTTGGGAACTCCGCGAACACCCCGTGCCTGAGTGGGATGCACGCGAACTCCTGTCATTGCTACAGGCCACGCTCGACGGCGATCCGGCCGCCATACGGGCAACCTTCAAGCGGGTCGAGAGCCTTTGCGCGACCTTTGACGACGAGCGTCCCGTGCCCGTGCTGACCCCCATCATCGAAGGCTGGGGAGACGAACTGCAGATCCTCAGACAGTGACCGGAGGTACCACCATCAGTCGACGCCTGAGTGATGCGTGGTCATACGCGATCCGCGAGGTCAGGTGGCGAAAGGCTGTCGCGCATCGGTCGGCGGAGGACAGGCCGGCTGCCGACGATGTCGGATCTCAGGCCCCGACGATGTGCCGGTTGCCCGATGGCCCAGGCGAGGTAGACGCGGCCCGGCAGTGTGTCTCGGAGCAAGGGGTGGTGCGGCAGCGGATCACCGTATGGGAGCCACCAGCCCGGCTGGCGTTCCACATGGAGTCGACGGATCTTGGTTTCCACCGCTACGTTGACCATCTCGGGGATCTATTCGAGATGGCCCCTGCTGGTCATGGCACGCAGGTCACCCGGACCACGACGTTGACAGTCCGCGGGTTCGGCCGCGCCGTGCTCCATCCGGCGTTATGGGTCGGATTGAAGTCGGTGCACCGCTTCGTGTTCCGCAACTGGCAGAAAATGGTGTTGTAGCCCCCTCGGCCAGGTGACGCTCACTCGCCTACTAGGTGATCGGCCCGTCTGCCGCAGAAGGAGTCCCAGAGGAACACCAGTTCAGACGACAGATGTGGGTGTCTGAGCTGGTGGGCGACGGACGAGTCGACCTGTACGCCGGATTCTGTGTCCGGCACGCCCGTAGGCGCACCGGCGGCGGCCATCCATCTCGGCCTGCCGTTGCCGGCAGGCTCCAGCGGCCTACCCGCAGACATCGGGCGGGCAGCCCTCAAGCGTCTGCGCGGGTCGTCATCTTGCGGTGACGGCCCTTTCTTGGCCTTGCTCCGGGTGGGGTTTACCGAGCCACCCCGGTCACCCGGGGTGCTGGTGGGCTCTTACCCCACCGTTTCACCCTTACCGTCCCGTTACGGGCCGGCGGTCTGTTTTCTGTGGCACTGTCCCGCGGGTCACCCCGGGTTGCCGTTAGCAACCACCCTGCCCTGTGGAGTCCGGACGTTCCTCGGCGACGGGCCGGAGCCCGTCGACGCGACCGCCCGGTCGACTCGTCCGTCGCACCCTCATCCTAACGACGCACCCACCGCGCCCATTTCCACCCCGGCCACCAGGGCTCGCCCGCCATTTCGGGGAGGTGGCGGCATCAACCGGCCCGGGACACCGCCACCTCCCCGAACTGGCGCGATGCGCGCTCGCCCGCCCGACCGACTAGCCTCGGGGGACCATGGATCTCTCCGACGCCGCGCTCCTGCTCGCCGCCGGTCTCGCCGCGGGCACTGTCAACGCGGTGGCCGGTGGGGGCTCACTGATCACGTTCCCGGCGATGATCGCCACCGGCCTGCCGCCGGTGGCGGCGAACGTCTCGAACTCGGTGTCGGTCTTCCCGGGGTACGTGGCGAGCGTGGCGGGCAGCCGGGTGGACCTGCCGCGCGGGCGGGAGCTGTGGTCGCTGCTGCCGACCGCCGTGGTCGGCACGATCGCCGGGTGCGTGCTGCTGCTGGCCACTCCCGCGCGGGCGTTCGAGCTGGTGGTGCCGTTCCTGGTGCTGGGCGCGACCGCCGTACTCGCGTTCCAGGGTCCGCTGCGCCGGCTGGTCGGCCATCCGGAACGGTTGGGCGCGCGCCGCCGTACCGTCACGGTGCAGACCATGGTCGCGCTCGGCACTGTGTACGGAGGCTACTTCGGCGCGGCCCTCGGGGTGATGCTGGTGGCCGGGTTGGCGCTGGTGCTCGACGCGACGCTGGCCCGGGTGTCGGCGGTGAAGAACCTGCTCTCCGCAGTGGTGGGGCTGACCACGCTGGTGGTGTTCGCCCTGTTCGGCCCGGTGAACTGGGCGGCCGTCGCGGTGGTCGCGCCGGCCACCCTGTTCGGCGGGTACGCGGGCGCGCGGCTGGCCCGCCGGCTTCCGCAGGTGGTGTTGAAGACGATCATCGTGGTGTTCGGCACCGCCATCGGCTTCTACCTGCTGTGGCGCGCGCTGACCTGACCCCGCCCGGCAGGACCGGACCCGTCAGTAGGCCTCCCCCACCGGCTCCTCCGGGGCGTGCTCGGCGCGGCGGGCAGCCCGGTTCCAGATGACCCGTTCGCCGTAGCCGGCTGCCATCAGATGACCGAACGCGAGGTACGCCAGCACTCCGGCGGCGAGCACTCCGAAGCCGACCCAGAACGGCAGCGCCAGGCTGTGCTCGGCCAGCTTGCCGGAGATGATCGGCGCGGGCGCGGCGGCTCCCCAGCGGACCAGGTTGAACGCGCCGGTGGCGACGCGCCGGTCGGCGGAGCCGAGCCCGAGCGCCAGGTCGGTCAGGTTGGCGTTGGCGAGGCCCATGAACAGGCCGGCCACGACGAGGACGACGAGCGACATGGCGGTGCCGGTGGAGGTGGCGAACAGGACCATGCAGACCAGCAGGCCGAGCAGGGCGACGCCGACTGTCTGCACCGCGCCGATGCGGTGGGCGAGCCGGTGCCCGATCAGCAGGATGCCGGCGGCCAGGCCGAGGCCCCAGCCGGTGAACGCGAGACCCAGCGGGATGACGTCGAGGCGCAGGAACAGCGGCGTGTAGCCGAGCACGACGAAGAAGACGAAGTTGTACGCGGCGGTGACCACGCACAGCGTCACGAACGCGGGTTTGCGGTAGGTGGCGAAGATCTGGCCGAGGCGTACCGGCTGTTGCCTGTTCACCGGTTCGCGCAGCTTACGGACGGCGACGCCGAGCGCCAGCACCATGAACACCCCGCAGACGAAGAACGGCAGCCGCCAGCTCACCTCGCCCAGCAGGCCGCCGATCAGCGGGCCGACCGCGAAGCCGAGCCCGAGGGCGGTCTCGAAGAGGCCGACCACCCATTCTCTGTCGTTCGCCAGGTTGACCAGGACCACCATGGCGGTGGCGAAGAACATCGCGTTGCCGAGGCCCCAGACGCCGCGCAGTACGGAGAGCTGCACGATGTCGTTGCTGAACGAGGCGAGGATGGCGGCCAGGCCGACGACGGAGACGCCGGTGACGAGCACCGGCTTGAACCCGAACCGCCCGCTGGCGAGCGTCGCCGGGATCATGCCGACGGCCATGACCGCGATGTACGCGGTGAAGAGCAGCTCGACCTGCCAGGCGGTGACGCCGATGGCCTCGCCGATGGCGGGCAGGATCGGGTCGACGACGGCGATGCCGGCGATGGCGAGGAACGCCACGAGCGTGGTGGCGTAGATGGCACTGCGGTTGGGCTCGGATCGGCGATCCACTCCGCAACCTCCCAGATAGCTGTATCGTACAGGTATTTTCCTTGTATCATACAGCTATGAGCGAGGACGTCCACGCCGCCGAGGTCACCCTCGGCCGGATCGAAACCGAGGTGGCGCTGCTGATGCGCCTGGGCGAGGCCACCCGCCGGGGCACCGGCACGATGGAGCACCGGCTGCTGGACCGCGCCGCGTACGTGATCCTGCGCCACCTGGACGCGACCGGCCCGCAGAACGTCTCGGCGCTCGCCGCGCGGCTGAACCTGG
Source organism: Micromonospora sp. AB353 (assembly GCF_049538395.1). Lineage (NCBI taxonomy): Bacteria > Bacillati > Actinomycetota > Actinomycetes > Micromonosporales > Micromonosporaceae > Micromonospora > Micromonospora sp. AB353. The sequence goes on from NZ_JBMVFV010000012.1 coordinate 23,846, forward strand.
ACGGCTCGACCGTCACCCGGCAGGTCTCCGCGCTCCAGCGCGACGGGCTGATCTCGCGTACCCCCGACCCGGCCGACGGGCGCGGCACGGTGATCTCCGCGACGGCGGCTGGCCTCCAGCGGATGGCCGCCGTCCGGGCGGCACGCACCCGGCTGTACGGCGACATCCTCGCCGCCTGGCCCGAGGCGGACCGGGAGACGCTGGCGGAGATGTTGCACCGCCTCAACGAGGCGCTCGACGCACGCAACCGCCGCCGCTGAGGTGGTGTTAGGAAGGGCCCCTTTTAATGCACGAGGCGTTAATAAGGGGCCCTTCCTTTTACGCGACCGGTTCCGGCGCGGAGTCGGCGCGGTCGGCGGAGGCCGTGACCCGCGGGTCGCCCTCGTCGGCGAAGTAGTCGTCCGGCGTGGTGCCGTCCGGCCCGTCAGCCACCTTCGCGGCGCGCAGCACCAGTGTGAGCAGCGCGGCCACCACCAGGTTCACCAGCACCGCCACGATGCCGACGTAGATGGTCTTCGGCGTGTCGAAGCCGAACTTCTCCAGCGGGAACGCCGAACCGGCGAAGTGCTTCTTCCCGGTCGCCGGGTTGCCGATCTGGTAGAGCATCCACATGCCCAGGCCCATGCCGGCCGCCCAGCCGGCGATCAGCGCGCCCCTGTGGAACCAGCGGGTGTAGAGGCCCAGCGCCACCGCCGGCAGCGTCTGGAGGATGATCACGCCGCCGATGAGCTGGAGGTCGATGGAGAACTGCGGGTCGAGGAAGACGATGCAGGCCACCGCGCCGACCTTCACCACCAGCGAGGTGATCTTCGAGACGTTCGCCTCCTGCGCGGGGGTGGCGTCCCGCTTCAGGTACTCCTTGTAGATGTTGCGGGTGAACAGGTTCGCCGCCGCGATCGACATGATCGCCGCGGGGACCAGGGCGCCGATGCCGATGGCGGCGTACGCCACCCCGGCGAACCAGTCCGGGAACTGCTGGTCGAACAGCAGCGGCACCACGGTGTTGCCGTCCGTCGTGCCCTCCTTCGCGCCGGGCAGCGGCTTCACGTTCGCCGCGATGGCCATGTAGCCGAGCAGCGCGATCAACCCCAGCAGCAGGCTGTACGCGGGCAGCGCGGACATGTTCCGCTTGATCACGTCGCGGTTCCGGCTGGCGAGCACGCCGGTGATGCTGTGCGGGTAGAGGAACAGCGCCAGCGCCGAACCGAACGCCAGCGTCACGTACTGGATCTGGTTGTTCTGGTTGAGCAGGATGCCGTCGCCGGGCGCGGGTGACGCCTGGAACTTCGCGTCGGCCGCGTCGAAGATGGCGCCCCACCCGCCGAGCTTGTACGGCAGCCAGATCACCGCGACCAGGATCACGATGTAGATCAGCGAGTCCTTGACGAACGCGATCAGCGCCGGCGCGCGCAGCCCGGACTGGTACGTGTACGCGGCCAGGATCGCGAACGCGATGATGATCGGCAGGTGCCGGGCCAGCGCGCTGTCGCCGGTGACGCCCATGGTCTTGAGCACCGCCTCGATGCCGACCAGTTGCAGGGCGATGTACGGCATGGTGGCGACGATGCCGGTGATCGCGACCAGCAGCGCCAGGATCGGCGAGCCGAACCGGGTGCGGACGAAGTCGGCGGGGGTGACGAACCCGTGCCGGTGCGAGACCGACCAGAGCCGGCACAGCACGAGGAACACCAGCGGGTAGATGACGATCGTGTACGGCACGGCGAAGAAGCCCGCCGCGCCGGCCCCGAAGATCAGCGCCGGGACCGCCACGAACGTGTACGCGGTGTAGAGGTCACCGCCGACCAGGAACCAGGTGATCCAGCCGCCGAAGCTGCGCCCGCCCAGCCCCCACTCGTCCAGGTGGGCCATGTCCGTCGGTCTGCGCCACCGGGCCGCCACGAAACCCATGGCGCTGACCAGCAGGAACAGCAGCGTGAAGACGATGATCTCGGTGAGGTGGTCCCGCCACATCAGCGGTCACCCCGCTTCTTGGTCATCTGGTAGACCAGCGTGGTGGTGCCGACGCCGAGCAGGATCCAGACCAGTTGCAGCCAGTAGAAGCGCGGGAAGCCGAACAGCCGGGGCGAGTCGGCGTTGAACAGTGCCGGGATCAGCGGCACCACGATCGGGATGAAGAGCAACCAGTTCCAGGGACTCTTGTCCTTCGCCCTGGATCGCGCCGTGTCGAGCGCCTCCGGTTCCGGTGCGGACATGTGACACCCTCCGGGCATTCGTAGCGGGCCATGTGACGGCCGGAGGCTACGACCCTGTGACGGGGGTCACGTCCGATCGGGTGATGTCGATGCGCCGAACGGCCGCCGGCATGCGCCGAGCGGCCGTCAGACGTCCGTGAGGTGGGAGGTGTCGTTCACCGAGCGGACCGCGACGCCGCCGTCCGGGTACAGGTCCAGCACCGAGATACCGGCCGTGTCCAGGTAGAGCCGGTGCAGGAACGCGTCGCCGGCGGCGAGCGCGTCGCGCAGCACCAGCTTGATCGGCGAGACGTGGGAGACCACCACGACCGTCTCCCCCGGGTACGCCGACCGCAGCCGGTCGACCGCCCGCCCGGTCCGCTCGGCCACAGTCACGAACGACTCGCCCCGCGGCGGGGCGACCCGGGTCGAGGCGAGCCAGGCGTCCAGTTCGGCCGCCCAGCCCTCGCGTACCTCGGCGAACGTGTGCCCCTCCCAGACGCCGAAGTCGCACTCGATCAGGTCGTCGTCGGTGCGTACCGGCGGGTTGCCGACCTGCGCGGCGACCGCCTCGGCGGTGGCCGTACACCTCGACAGCGGGGAACTGACCACTGCCGCGACGGACGGGGCCAGCGCGGCCACCCGGGCGGCGGTGGCCCGGGCCTGGGCCCGGCCGCGCTCGGTGAGCGGCACGTCGCCCCGGCCGGAGTAGCGCTTCTGCACGGTGCGTTCGGTTTCGCCGTGCCGCACCAGGATCAGCCGGGTGGCCTCCTCGGTCGGGCGCGGCTCCCAGGAGGCGGGCGTGGTGGCCGGGTCGGTGCCGGTGGCGCGCACGACAGTCGCCTCCCGCGCCTCGGCCGCCGCCGGTGCCGGTGCGGCGCCGGACGCGGCAGCGTCCATGGCCGCGTTGGCGAGCGCGTCGGCGTGCCGGTTGCGCTCCCGGGGCACCCAGGTGAACCGTACGGCGGCGAAGCGGCTGACCAGCCCGGCCGCCTGGGCGGCGAGCGGACGCAGCCCAGGGTGCTTGATCTGCCAGCGGCCGCACATCTGCTCGACCACCAGCTTGGAGTCCATCCGCGCCTCGACCTCGGCCGCACCCAGCTCGGCGGCGGCCTCCAGCCCGGCGATCAGGCCCCGGTACTCGGCCACGTTGTTCGTCGCTGTACCGATCGACTCGGACCGCTCGGCCAGCACCTCGCCGGTCTCCGGATCCCGGACCACAGCGCCGTAACCGGCCGGACCGGGATTGCCCCGGGAGCCGCCGTCGGCCTCGATCACGACCGCGCGCACCGCCACGGCGGTTACAGGCCCGACTCGTTGGTCCGGACCATGATCCGCCGGCACTCCTCACAGCGCACCACGTCGTCCGGGTCGGCCTTGCGGATCCGGGCCAGGTCGGCGCCGGACAGCTCCAGCCGGCAGCCGCCGCAGCGGCCACCGGTCAGCAGCGCGGCACCCAGGCCGGTGTCCTCGCGGATCTTGTCGTAGAGGCCGACCAGGTCCGACGGGAGGTCACCGGCGAGCGGCTGGCGGGAGGTGCGCTTGAACTCCTCCTCCTTGGCGATCTCCGCCAGGGTGTCGTCGCGGCGCTGCTCGGTCGCGGCGCGGCGCTCGCGGGCCTCGGTGAGCCGGCTCTCGATGCCGTCGAGCACGCCCTGCGCGGTCTCCCGCTGCTCCATCAGCTCCAGCTCGGCGTCCTCCAGGTCGCTCTGCCGGCGGTTCAGCGAGACCAGCTCGTGCTGGATCGCCTCCAGCTCGCGGGCCGGGCCGCTGCCCGAGGCGAGCCGGGCCTCGTCCTTGCTCTTACGCGCCCGCACCTGGTCGACGTCCTTCTCGATCCGGGCGATGTCCCGATCCAGGTCGTCGACTGCCACCTGGGCGCGGACCCGCTCGTCCTCCAGCGCGGACAGCTCACGCGCCAGGGCCTCCAGCTCGGCACGCTCCGGCAGGGTGCGGCGGCGGTGCGCGAGCTGGGCCAGCGCGGTGTCGATCGCCTGGAGGTCGAGCAGGCGGCGCTGCACCTTCGGGTCAGCCTTCACGTCGGGGCTCCTTGTCGTCCGGCCGGGGCGCGGCGGCGTGCACGGTCCACGGGTCGGTGTCCAGGTCGGACACCACGGTCTCGACGTCCAGCTCGGCGGCCAGGTAGGCGGCCAGGTCGTCCAGCCAGGGTCGCTCCGTCGCCCAGTGGGCGGCGTCCAGCAGCGCCGGGCCACCGGCGGCGAGGTGTTCCCCGGCCGGGTGGTGGCGCAGGTCCGCGGTGAGGAACGCGTCCACCCCGGCCGCGGTCGCCTCGGCGAGGAAGCCGTCCCCCGAGCCGCCGCTGACGGCGAGGGTACGAACCATACGCCCGGGATCCCCGGCGGCGCGAACTCCCCAGGCGGTGACCGGGAGCACGGCGGCGGCCAGCCGGGTCAGCTCGGCGAGCGTCATCGGGGCGGGCAGCTCACCGATGCGGCCGATGCCCCGGCCGGGCCCGGCGGCGGGCGAGCCGGGGCGGGGCGGGTGCAGCGGGCGCAGCCCGGTCAGCCCGAACCGGGCGGCGAGCGCGTCGGACACCCCGGGATCGGCCACGTCGGCGTTGGTGTGCGCCACGTGCAGGGCGACATCCGCCTTGATCAACCGGTGCACGATCCGGCCCTTGTACGTGGTGGCCGCCACCGAGGAGACGCCGCGCAGCAGCAGCGGGTGGTGCGCGACGATCATGTCCGCGCCGGCGTCGAGCGCCTCGTCCACGGTCTCCGGGACCACGTCCACCACGCAGGCGACCCGGCGTACCGGGTGGTCGGGCTCGCCCAGCACCAGGCCGACCCGATCCCATTCCTCGGCCCAGGCGGGCGGATAACGGCGGTCCAGCGCGGCCACCACGTCGGCGACGGTTGTCCTCACGGGCGGCCAGCTTACCGGCGTCCGTGCCGGTACACGCCGAGCGCCGCCGGGCGCGGCCCCCGGCGTCCGCCGAGGGCCGTGCCCATCGCGCCTCTCAGCCGACCGGGGCGACCGGCCGGTCCGCGCCGCGCAGGGCGGCCAGGCCGGCGTCCCAGGGGAAGGCGTCCGCGCGCCGGTCCCCCGTGCCGGGCGGATGCAGGCGTACGACGTGGTCGCCGAACACCACCCGGACGCCCCACTGCCCGAGCCGGTCGAGGCTGGCCCGGAACGCCGGGTGCGCGGCCATCGCCTCGTTCGTGTACGGGACGGCGGCGATCGGCACCCCCATCCCCTGCGCCTCGACCAGCAGCCCGAGCGCCAGGGTGTCGGTGATGCCGACCGCCCACTTGTTGATCGTGTTGACGGTGGCCGGGCACACCAGCATCGCGTCGGCCGGGGGCAGCACGTCCGGGTCACCCGGGTTCTTGTAGTGCGTACGCACCGGGTGGCCGGTCTGCCGGGCCAGCTCCGTCCGGTCGACGAACTTCGCGCCGTCCGGCGTGGTGACGACGCAGACCGTCCAGTCCTCCCGCTGGGCGAGGTCGACCAGCCGGCCGACGTGACGGGCCAGCGGCGAACCGCAGGCGATGACGTAGAGCACCCGCCGGTGCCCGTTGGCGGTCTCCGGACCGCTCATACTCCGACTCCCATGTGCTCAGCCAACTCCGCGATCGGCGGAGGCGGCGCACCACGTGTGCGACGGAGAATCTCGGACATCAGTTCGTGCGCTATCGGCCGGCACCGGATCTCGGAGGGCGCGAGCCGGTCGCCGCGCAGCAGCATGTCCCCGGCGTTGGCGACGTCACCGATCTGGGAGTAGCCCCGGGCCAGGTCGAGCAGGTGGTGCGCGCGCCGCTCCGGCAGCAGCGCGTTGAACGCGGGCTCGGCCAGCCGCATGTGGGTCTCCACCGCCCGGCCGCCGTCACCCAGTTCGACCGCCGCCGCCGCGCGGTGCAGCTCCAGGTTGGTCGGGCCGAAGGAGGTCCAGTAGTGGTTGTGGTCGCCGCCGAGCAGCTTGGCCGCCTCGTCGGCGCCCGCGAGCAGGTCGTCCACTGTCGCCGAGTCACCGATCCGGGCGGCGGCCATCGCGCCCTGGAGCAGCAGCATCCCGTACACCGAGAGCCGTTCCGGCCGGACGTCGTTGTCGCCGCCGGGCGCGAGCCGGCCCGCGATGCGGACGTTCAGCTCCAGCGCCGGGCGGGGGCGGCCCATCGCGACGAGCGCGTTGCAGACGCGCGTGGTGGCGATGCCGGCCAGCAGCGGGTCGTCGGCGCGCTGGGCCACCGCCATCGACCGGTCGGCGGCGAGCCAGGCCAGGTCGCACTCGCCGAGCTTGCGCAGCACCGAGGAGGCGATCTGGTAGACCTGCCCGAGCAGGTGGGCGGCCTCGCGTACCTGGTCACCGGCGGCGTAGCCGGCGTCCGCCGCCTGGGCGTCGCGCAGCAGCTTCGGCAGCGCGCGGGTGAGCATCCCGTAGCGGCCGTACTGGTAGGTGAGCCAGGCGTGGTTCACGGCCTTGCGCATGTCGGCCAGCGGCGGGGGGTAGGGCGCCGCGTCGAAGTAGGCGCTCATCGAGTCGTACCGCTCCAGGGCGGTGCGGATCTCCTCCACCTCGACCTGGTCGATGCAGTTGAGCGCGTCGGTACGCCGTTCCGGATCCTTGCCGTGCAGCAACTGCACGTCGATCTGAAGGATGTCGGCGATCTCGTAGAGCACGGAGAACTTGTCCAGCCGGCGGACGCCGCGCTCCACCTTGTCCACCCAGCTCTTGGACTTGCCGAGCCGGTCGGCGAAGACCTGCTGGGACATCTTGCGGCGGCTCCGCCAGTACGCCACCCGCCGGCCTATGGGCAGTTCGTCCATTCCCGCTCCCTCCCCCTCACGGCGCCGGCCGGTCCCCCCACGTCCCCCAGGCTCGCGCCGATCGCACAGGTTGTGCGTCCACCGTCCAGCCAGTTCTCGTAGTTTTCGTGCAAGTTGCACCGACCGTTAGTCACCTCAACGAGCGCGGGTTACGGCAGTGACGGCTTTCGACGTGTGGCTTGTGGACGGTTCGGGCTTGTGGACGGTTCGGCTTGTGGACGGTTCGGCGGGACCAGAGGGGACGACAGACATGTGGAGGAACGTCCGACCGCGCGTCGCTCACCTCTCGCCGCTGGAACGGGTCCGGCTGCGCCGGATCGCGGTGCGGTACGCGCTGCACGGTTGGCCGGTCACCCCCGGCGCCTGCCTGGCCAACAGCCGCTTCGTGTGCGGCCGGGCCGGCTGTCCCACAGTGGGCTGCCACCCGGCCCTGGAGGACTGGGAGCACGCCGCCAGCGCCGACCCGGCCCGGGTGGCCACCTGGTGGCGCAGCCGCCCGCACGGCATCCTGCTGCCCACCGGCCGCGCCTTCGACGTCCTGGAGGTCGCCGCCCACCTCGGCCGGCAGGTCCTGGACGCGGTCGCCACCCATCCCGCCGGGTTCGGCGTACGCGGGCCCGCGCTGGTCACCCCGACCGGCCGCTGGATGTTCCTGGTCCGCCCCGGCGACCCGCTGCGGCCCGAACTGGAGCACTGCTTCCACGTGGTCCGCCACGGGCCCGGCTCGTGGATCCCGGCCCCGCCGACCCGGCTGCCCGAGGGGACGGTGCGCTGGGTGGTCGCCCCGGAGCAGGCCCGCTGGCAGCTACCCGACTCGTACCTGGTGCAGAACGCGCTGATCGCCGCGTTACGGGCGGCCGGGGTGACGCTCGGCGCCGACCTGTTCCCCGGCCATCTCCCGCTGCCCCGCCGGGGCCGCTGATCTCGGCACCCGGCCGGTGCTGCCGCAACGCGTGCGTCCTCCCTGGTCACGGCGGCTGCGGTGACCCGGACGGGTGGCCGACAGCGACCTCACCGGCACCGGACTCGTTGAACCTGGCGAGGGCGCGTGTGCGCCAGAGCGGGGGTTTGACCATGTCCAGGGACGACGCTGCCCGCCACACCGGCGGTACCGAGCCGGCGCGGCCCCGCCGCCGCCTGCACCCGTGGGCCTTCACGCGCCCCCTGGGCGTCCGCCCCGGCCGCCCCCGCCCCACCGGTTCCCGCCCCGCCATCCTCCACCGCCCCCTCCGCTGACCCCGCCTCTCCTCTCCCTCCCAGCCCGCGCCTCGCCCGACGCCCCGTTGATCATGAAGTTGGCGGTGCGACACGCCGGGCGGCGGTGCCGCTAACTTCATGATCGACGGGGCAAGGGGCGGGCGGAGGGCGAGCTGGCAGGGCGGGTCAGGAAGGCTGCGGGGTGGGGAGGGTGCGGGAGTGGTGCTGGTGAGCGTCGTCCGTCACCACGGCGTGCTGCCAGGGGGACGGTAGGCGGTCCAGCCAGGCCAGGCCCGGCCCGCCCATCGCCACCGCGGCTGTCGCGTACGCGTCGGCCACACCCAGGTCCGGGCCCACCACCGTCACCGAGCGCAGGCCCGCCGCCGGTACGCCCCGGCGCGGGTCCAGCACGTGGTGGCCGCGCTCGTACACGCCCGACGTGGCGACCGCCAGGTCGGTGCCGGTCAGCACCAGACAGATCGCCGCCGCGTCCCACGGATGCCGCACCCCGATCCGCCACGGCTCGCCTGTCGCGTCGTGGCCGCGTACGCGCACGTCGCCGCCCGCGTTCACACAGTGGTTAGGTGCGCCGGCGGCGACCAGCCGGTCCGAGGCGACCTGCGCCGCCCAGCCCTTGACGTAGCCGGACGGGTCGAGCCGACCGGTCGCGTACGCGTCGAAGAACCCGTCGGTGGCGGTCCACAGGTCGGCGCAGGCGGCCAGCACGGCCCGCAGGTCGGCGGAGGCGTCGGCGGCCCGCAGGTCGCCCCGGTCCAGCCGGCACACCTCGCTGTCGTCCCGGTACGTGCTGAACCGCGCGTCCACCTCGCGCAGCCAGCCGAACGTGTCCTCCGCCAGCTCGTGCAGCGTGGCGGCGGGCAGGTCGTCGGCCAGGTCGAGGCTGATCGCCGTACCCATGACGTGTTCCACCCGGCGCAGGCCGGGGCGAACGGCGGAGGCCGGGACGGTCACGCCTTGTCCAGCGCGCCCTGCAACGACTGCTTGTACGCGGTGCTGGTGTAGGTGGCCCCGGACACCGTGCTCAGGTTGGCGCTCTGCCGGGCCACCACCTCGCCGGAGGTGCCGCTGTAGCGGGCCTGCACGTCGTCGCTGCGCTGCCCGGACTGCCCACCCAGCGGCAGTCCGATCGCGGTGGCGTCGACGATGCGGCTGCCGCTGAGCGTGATCCGGACCTGGAGCGAGCCGTACTCGTAGGTGACCGACGGCCCGGTCACCGTGCGGGTGGTGACCTTCGGCGCGCTGGTGGTGGTCCGCGGCGCGGCGGGTGCGGTGCTGGTGCGGGTGCCGCCCCGGCTGGCCGCGCTGCGGTCGGCGGACGGCTTCGGGGTGGGCTTCGACGAGGCGCGCGGCGACGGGGTGACGGCGCCGGGCGCGGAGCCGGTGGGCGACGGTGGCTCGGGCGCGGCCGAGCCACCGGGGGCGACCGGTGCGAGCGCGGCCGGTACGTCCGCTCCGGCCTGCCCGGCGCCCGGCGCGCCCTTGAGCACCACCAGCGCGGTGGTGCCGGCGGCCAGGCCGGTGATCGCGAGCAGCGCGCGACGCATGGCGGTGCCTCTCCTACAGCTCGAACGCGGTCAGGTGGATCTGGCGGCGGGGCACGCCCGCCGCCCGCAGCGCGGCGACCGCCTCGTCGACCAGGCCGCCGGGGCCGCACAGGTAGACGTCGCGGCGGGTCAGGTCGGGCACGAGCCGGCGCAGGCCCTCGGGGTTCATCACCTGGCGGGGGCCGGGGTCGTCGCGGCGGCCGACGACGTACCAGACGGAGGTGTGCCGGGCCTGTGCGAGCCAGTCCAGCTCCTGGTGCAGCAGCACGTCGGCGGGGGTACGCGCCCGGTAGATCAGCGCCGCGCCGGGCGGCAGTTCCTCCAGCATCGCGCGCAGCGGCGCGATGCCGCTGCCTCCGGCGATGAGCAGCGCCCGTTCCCGGGTGCGGTGCGCGGCGGTGAACGTACCGGAGGGGCCCTGCGCCCAGACCCGGGTGCCGGGCGTGAGGTCGCGCAGTTCGGCGGTGTAGCCGCCGACGACCTTGACGGTGATCCGCAGCCACCGGTCGTTGGCGGCGGCGGAGACGGAGAACGGGTGCGACTGCCACCAGCAGCCGGGGTTGAGGAAGCGCCAGCGGAAGAACTGGCCGCCGAGCAGGTCGATCTGGTTGAGCCGCTGCCCGGTCAGGTAGACCGAGACGGTGTCCGGGCTCTCCGCCACCACGTCGGCGACGCGCAGCCGGTGCCGCAGGTTGAACACCAGCGGCGCGAGCATCCGGCCCCACACCAGCGCGGCCACGACCAGCAGGTACGCGGCGATCCAGCCGGTACGCACCGGGCCGGGCTCGTAGAGCTGCGCGCCGTTGCTGAACTGGTGCGCGTAGCCGAGCAGCAGCGTGAGGTAGCTGGCGGCGTGCAGCAGGTGCCACAGCTCGTACGGCAGGCGTCGCCGCACGGCGCGTACCGCGGTGAACGCGACAGTGACCAGGATGCCCGCGGCGACGAACGCAGTGACCATGTCCTCGTAGTCGGTCAGCAGCGCACCGACCTCGCCGAGCACCGTCTTGCGTTCCTGGCGGGCGTAGCCGACCACCAGCAGCGACATGTGCGCGAGCACCGCCACCAGCAGCGTCGCGCCGAGATCCCGGTGCAGCCGGGAGATCCGCTCGCCGCCGAGCGCGCGTTCCAGCACGCCGAGCCGGCTCATCATCAGCACCTGGACCAGCAGCAGGTAACCGGCGATCAGCCCGGTGATCCGGCCGCCCGCGGTGAGCAGGTCGGCGGTGTCGGCGAGCGATCCGGACGGGGTGTCCAGCCACCACGGTCCGACCGCGGCGACCAGGCCCAGCCAGAAGACCGCGGCCAGCGCACGCCGGCCGCCGGGTCCGCGACGCGGACGACCCGGGGGTACGGGGGCAGCCGGACGGCCGCCGTACGGGGCGGGATGCCCGGTACGGCGGCCGGCGGCGCGGATGTCCTGGTACGTCACGCGTAGATCTTGACCGGGGTGAACTTCTGCCGGGGGAAGACCTTGTCCACCTGGGCGGTGGTGAGGCCGAAGCGGCCCTGCGCGACCGATCCGTAGACGTTGAACATGTTGTTGTATTCCGGCACGTCGCCGCTGTCCAGCTTGTCCAGTCCGTTCCAGGTGCCGAGCAGCGAACCGGCGAGCTTGCGGCCGGACAGCACGGTGACCACGCCGCCGTGCCCGTGGTCGGTGCCGCCGCCGTTCGAGCCGACCCGCCGGCCGAACTCGCTGGACACCATGATGGTCACGTCCGCCGCCCGGTCGCCCAGGTCGGTGAAGAAGGCGGCCATCGCGTTCGCCAGCTCGTTGAGCCGCCGCCAGAGCTGGCCGCCCTCGCGGGTGCCCTGGTTCTCGTGGGTGTCGTAGCCGCCCATGCCGACCGTGGCCACCCGCACGTTCGCGCCGCCCTTGATGAGCTGGGCGAGCTGCTTGAACGCGTTCCCGACGCCCTGGTACTCGACGCCCTCGGCGGCGGCGTACGGCTTGGCGGCGAGCTTCTGGGCGGTGGCGAGCGCGCCCATGCCCTCGATGACCGCCTCCTCGACCGGGTGGTTGATGCCGGTGAACAGGCCGCGGATCGCCTTCTCGGTGGCCGCCCGGAACCTGTCGTCGCCGTTGAGCCGCAGGTCGCCGACGCTGTTGAGGGAGATCGCGCCGTTCACGCCGACGAGCGAGCGGGGCAGCGTGCTGCCGATGCCGACGCTGCGGAACGCGGTGCCCTTGCCGAGCGAGTCGACCAGGCTGTCCAGCCAGCCCCGGCCGCCGGTCTCACCGGGCAGGCCGCCCAGGTTGCAGGCGTCGGCGGCCTGGAAGTGGCTGCGGGACAGCCGCGGGTCGGACACGGCCGGCACGAAGCCGAGCTGCCCGGCCTTGAGCCACTTCTCCAGCGGCGCGAACGCGCTGGTCAGCTTGAAGCCGCGGGCCAGTGCCAGCGAGTCGTCACCGAGCAGCAGGTCGGGGCGCGCCTTGGCGAGCACCGGGTCGTCGGCCGGTGCGACAAGGCTCAGCCCGTCCAGCCCGCCGTAGAGGAAGACGTGGATCAGCGTGCCGGTCTTGGTCGCGGCGAACGACGCCGAGGTGGTGACGAACTGCGCCGTCGCGAGCGCGGTCGCGGTCGCGGCGGCGCCGGCGACGAAGGTACGCCGGGTGACGCCCCGGCCGTCCTGCTGCGCCTCCTCGATCTCCTCCAGCCGGCGGTACCGGTCGGTCTCGGCCGCGTTCTCGGCCGCGACGATGTCCGCCTCCGCGCGCAGCAGCGCCTCGGCCGGGTTGTCGGCCAGCCGCCGCAGGTCGGGGCATTCGGGGTGCAGGGGGTACGGGTTCACGGTCATCTCCATCGAATGCCTCACCGGAGGTGGTGCTGGGGGGACGCGAGGATCGTCCGCGCGACAGCGGCGATGGCCCCGTTGAAGGTGGCGTCGACCTTGGCGCTCTCGGTCACACCGGCGACGGCGAGCACGAGCTTCTTCTCCTTGGCGCTGAGCTTCTGCTGCACCAGCCGCTGGGCCAGCGCGTCCACGTACGCCCCGGCGGTGGCCGGCGGCTTCGCGACCAGCTTCTCCGGCTTGACGAAGGTGAACTGCTTGCGCCAGCCGCCGATCAGGTCACCGGCCTCGTTCCAGCCGTCGATCATCGTCCCGGCCGAGGTCCAGGCCAGGTAGACGTCGGCGTAGCCGTCCGGGGTGGGCTTGCCCATCGGGTACTGGCCCAGTTCGCGCATCTTGTCCTGGATCTGCCGCAGGCCCTGCGCGAACGGGGTGCGCCGGTTGTCGCCGGAGTAGTCGGGGGCCGCTTCCGGCGAGACGCCGAGCACCCGGTACGTGGCGACCAGGTACTCCATCGGGCGGCGCACCTTCTGGCCGATCGCCGCCCAGAACTCCGAGGAGCTGAACAGCGTCGCCAGCACCGGCCGGATCTGCCCCTTGTTCGTGGTGTACGCCTTCGCGAGCCGGTCCACCACGGACTTCGGCGGGGTGTCGGAGACGAACCGGGTGGCGAGGTTCTGTGCCACGTACCGCGCGGTCGACGGGTGCATCGCGATGTAGCGGATGTACGAGTCGATGACCTTGTCGGCGGCCACCGGGTCGTCGGAGTTGTTGGCGTGGCTGAACCCGAGGATCTTCACCTTGCCGAGGTAGTGCCGCTCGGCGAAGAACTTGTACTTGCCGTCGGCGACACCGCGTCCGGTCTGGAGCAGCGCGGCCTGGCGCACGTCCTTCTCGGTGTAGCCGCCGTCGACGCCGACCGAGTACAGCTCCAGGTTCTCCCGGGCCAGGTTCTCGTTCACCGCGTCCTTGCGCGAGTCGACCTGGTTCAGGTAGAGCAGCAGCGCCGGGTGCTTGTTCGCGGCGACGAGCATCTCCGGGTAGCTGCCCAGCGCGTGCTTGCGGATGACGTCCCGGTCGAACGCGTTGCGGTAGTTCTCCCCGCCGTCGAAGTCGGCGGCGACGTGCAGGAAGTCGTTCCAGAAGTCGACCATCACCTCGAACAGCTGCCGGTCCGACCAGATCTGCCGGGCGATGGTGGCGTCCACCGTCTCCCGGGCCGGGTCGACGCCCTTCTCGTTGAGCTGCTCGCGCTGGTCGCGCAGCTGGGTCGGGCTGAGCTTGAGCGACGGCAGCTCAGCCAGCTTCAGTTCGGCCTTCGTCGGGGCGATCTTCTCCGGTTCGAGCTGCTGGCGCAGCCAGTCGTCGATGCCGAGCCGCTTGATGTCGGCCATCACCTTCGGGGTGGCGGCGAACGTGGTGCGGGTGGCGAGGTGCCGGATCGGATCCTTGGCGAGGACCGTCTTCACCGTCACCTTCGTCGCCTCGGCGGCGGCGGCCGGGCTGCCGTAGAGCCGGCCACCGGACGGCGCGTTGCGCTTGAGCGCCTCGCCGGCCCGGGAGCCCATGTAGCTCTCGTTCTGCTCGGTGTAGGTCCGTACCGTGCTGGGCTGCTGGCCGCTGGGCCGGGCGGCGTTGCCGTCGGTGGTCACCGTACCGGTGGCGTCACCGGCCGGCGCGTCACTGAACAGGCCGCGCACCTGCGGGGACATGGCCAGGGCGGCACCACCGGCGACCACCACGGCGCCGCCGAGGGTGGCCAGCGCCCGGCGCCGGCCCCGCTTCGGGGCCTCGTCGCCGTCGTCGTCGAGGTCGGGCAGTCCACCGCCGGGCGGCGGGCCGTACCCGCCGGCGGGCTGGGCGTAGCCGCCGGGCTGGGGGTAACCGGCGGGGGCCGGCGCGGCGGGGGCGAAGCCGTTCGGCCCGACCCACTGCGGGCCCGGGGCGGGGTGGGCGCCGGGGTGCGGCGCGGCGTGCGGGTCGCGGTACCCGTCCGGATGGGGGTGCTGGTATCCGTCCCAGCCGCGGTCGTCCCGGGGTCGACGCGGTGGCACGTTCAGGTCGGCCATGTACCTATCCCGTTTTCTTCGAGCGCCGGCATGCCTGCCACCCGAGGGGGGTCGGGTGGCGCAGGGGCGGCGACGGTTGCCGGAGAAGTTGCCTACGGGAAAGTAGCCATGCCGTCCCGGCCGCTCAAGGCGCGCCGAACGCGCCCGTGAGCGCACTTAAGACGGTGCTCAGGCCCGCCGCGGAGCACCCGGCCCGGCGGTGGGGCCACGGCGACCTCCGGAGCAGGGCCGACCCGGGCGCGCACCGACCGGATGCGAGGTTCCGCACCCCGGCGACGCCGCCGGGCGCGTTCATCACCTCACCGAAACTTAAGGTACGGATAAGCCTGCGCTGAGAACCTCGTTCCGCCTGTCCGGTCCGGCGAAACAGCAGCAGCGGCGGCGCGTGACCGGCCTCCGATCCGGGTATGCCGCCGAACCGCTGAAGCCGTGAGGGGAAGGCACCGCCATGCTCAGCCAAGAGGATCAGCGCAGGTTCGAACAGATCACCCGCCAGCTGCGGGAGAGTGATCCACGATTCTTCGCCCGGTTGGACAGCCGGATCAAGGGCCGCCGGGGCCGGTACATGATGCTGTTGACGATCGTGCTCTGGGCGTCGCTGCCGGCGATGACAGTGCTCGTCGGACGGCTCGCCGGGGCGATCTGCGCGGTGGTGCTCGTCGCCAACGCCGCAGTGATGTGGCGCTTTCGCCGCCGCCTCCTTTAGGTGCAAGGAAGGGCCCCTTATTAACGCCTCCGGTAGAGGAAGGGTCCCTTATTAACGCTCGCCTGCGGCTTCGCCGCGGCCGAACTCCCCGGAGGGCGCGGCTTCGCCGCGGCTGAACTCCCGGTACGCCCGGCGCAACCGCTCGGCCAGGCCCGGCCCGCCGATCCCGGCACCGGGTGAACCGAGCTGGCGCAGCAGCAGCTCCGGGCCGGTGGCGAGCGTGGGCGGACGGTCCGGCAGCGCCACCGGCGACAGCCAGAACCGGTCCGGTTCGGCGTCCGCCTCGACCGGCGGCAACCCGGCCAGGGCCCGCGCCGCGCCGACCACCGGCACACCGGTCGTCCCGGCCGACTCCGGCTCCGCACCCGGCACCGGCTCGGCGCCCGCACCGCCGACTCCGCCCGCACCACGGGTCCGGCCCGCGCCACCGGTCCGGCCCGCGCCACCGGTTCCGCCCGTACCACCGGTTTCGCCGGCTTCGCCCGCGCCGCCGGCTCCGCCCGAGCTGCCGGCGTCGGCGGCGCGCAGCGTACGCAGCCGGTCCAGCAACTCGGTACGGGACCGGCCGCGCCAGTGCAGCAGGTGGAACGGGTCCGCGTCGAACGCCTCGGCGAGCAGGTAGAACGTGGCCGCCAGGTGTTTGCACGGCACCGCGAAGTCGGGGCAGCCGCAGCTCTGGTCCAGTTCGTCGATCTCGGCCGGGAACAGCGGCGCGCCCGCCTCGGCGAACAGCTCCTCCAGTTCGGCGGGCAGGTCACCGGCGAGCAGCCGGGCGCTGAAGAACGCCTGCCCGGCCAGCTCCGATTCCAGTCGCCGCCACACCTTCGACGGGTACGTGGCGAGCCCGATCCGCACCGGGTACGGCCGTGGCCGGGAGCCCTGCACCTCGGCGGTGACCTCGCCCGGCGACACGTCCAGCCGGAGCACCTGGCCCCGGCGCGCGTACGCCCGGCCGCGGGTGAGCCGGGAGCCGAGCGCGAACGACTCCAGCACCTCCACGAACCGCCGGGACCACCAGGACTGCCCGATCGCGCCCCTGGTGCTGCGTGCCCGCAGGCCGCCCTCGACGCGTACCGGCGGACCGTAGTCGTCAAACCCGGGGCTCACTCGACCACCGCCCCGGACTCCAGCCGGAACAGGTCGCGCAGCGTGTCGGTGGACAGCTCGGTGATCCACTGCTCGCCGCTGCCCACCACCGACCGGGCCAGGCTGCGCTTGTCGGCGATCATCGCGGCCACCTTCTCCTCGACGGTGCCGGCGCAGACGAACTTGCGTACCTGCACGCGGCGGCGCTGTCCGATGCGGAACGCCCGGTCGGTGGCCTGGTCCTCGACGGCCGGGTTCCACCACCGGTCCACGTGCACCACGTGGTTGGCGGCGGTCAGGGTGAGCCCGGTGCCGCCGGCCTTGAGCGACAGGACGAACAGCGGCGGACCCTGCGGCGTCTGGAACCGGGTCACCATGGCGTCCCGTTCGGCCTTGCCGACGCCGCCGTGCAACAGCAGCACCTCCCGGCCGGTACGCGCCGACAGGTGCCCGCGCAGCATGCCGCCGAACTCGGCGTACTGGGTGAACAGCAGCGCCTTCTCCTCCGCCGCGAGCACCTCGTCGACGATCTCGTCGAGGCGTTCCAGCTTGCCGGACCGGCCGTCCAGCGCGGAGCCGTCGTGCAGCAGCTGGGCGGGATGGTTGCAGACCTGCTTGAGCCGGGTCATGGTGGCGAGCACCAGTCCGCGCCGCTCGATCCCGTCGCTGGACTCGATCTTCGCCATCATGTCGTCGACCACGGCCTGGTAGAGGGCGGCCTGCTCGGCGGTGAGGTTGCAGACCACCTCCATCTCCAGCTTCTCCGGCAGGTCGGTGATGATCGTCGGGTCGGTCTTGAGGCGACGCAGCACGAACGGGCCGGTGATCCGGCGCAGCCGCTCGGCCACCTCGGCGTCGCCGTGCCGCTCGATCGGTTCGGCGAAGCGCTTGCGGAACGTCGCGGCCGGTCCGAGCAGCCCCGGATTCGCGAACTGCATGATCGACCAGAGGTCGGCGAGCCGGTTCTCCACCGGCGTACCGGTGACCGCGACCCGGTGCCGCGCGGGCAGCGACCGGACCGCTTCGGCCTGGCGGGTCGCGGCGTTCTTGATCGCCTGCGCCTCGTCCACCACCACCCGGTGCCAGTCGACGCCTGCGAGTTCGAACGCGTCCCGGGCGGCCACCGAGTACGTGGTGAGCACCAGGTCCGCCTCGCCCACCGCGGCGGCGAAGCCCTCACCGCGGGTGCGCTCGGCGCCGTGGTGCACGTGGACGCGCAGCCCGGGCGCGAACTTCGCCGCCTCGCGCTGCCAGTTGCCGACGAGCGACATCGGGCAGACCAGCAGCGTGGGCCCGGCTTCCGGCGGGTCCCCGGCGAGCAGGGCGAGCAGTTGCACGGTCTTGCCGAGGCCCATGTCGTCGGCGAGGATCCCGCCGAGCCCGAGCGACTGGAGGAACGCCAGCCAGGCGAGCCCGCGCCGCTGGTACGGCCGCAGCGTCCCGGTGAAGCCGGGCGGCGGGTCGGCCGGGGTGAGCCGCCGTTCCGCCTCACCGGCGAGCAGTTCGCCGAGCGCGCCGTCGGCGACCACGTCCAGCACCGGCAGTTCACCGGCGCTGTCGTCGCCGGACAGGCCCATCCGGAGCAGGTCGGCCACCGTCAGCTCGCCGGAGGACCGCAGCAGTTTCAGCCCGGCCTCCAGCCGCTGCGGGTCCAGCTCGACCCACCGGCCGCGCAGCCGGACCAGCGGTGACTTCAGGTCGGCCAGCGACGCCAGTTCCTCGGCGGTGAGCGGCTCGTCGCCGAGCGCCAGCTCCCAGCGGTAGTCGACGAGCGCGTCCAGCCCCAGCTTCCCGGCGGTGGTGGCGACAGCACCCGGCGCGGTACGGCTGCGTGCCCGCAACCGCGCCCCCAGCCGCGACGAGGACCGCCGCCACCACGACGGCAGCAGCACCCCGAACCCGGCAGCGTGCAGCACCGGCGCGCCCTCGCGCAGGAACCGGTGCGCGCCCTCGGCGTCCAGCTCCATGCCCTCGGGCGCGGCGGTACGCAGCGCGGCGTCCACCTCGGGCCACAGCCGGCTGGCCCGGCCCAGCTCGGCGAGAAGCGTCTCCTGCGGCTCCACGCCCCGGGCGGCGAGCGCCGGCGCGTGCCGCTGCCAGATGTGCGCTGCGTCCACCACGAGCCCCGGCTCGTCGGCCGGGTGCAGGCCGAACTCGACCCGCCACACGGCGTCCTCGACCAGTTCGGCGACCGGATCGACGGCCGGCTCGACGAGACGGAACGTGGCCCGTACCGCGCCGCCGGCGGCGTCGCGCTGCCAGGCGTCCAGTTCGTCGCGCAGCGTCGCCAGCGCGTCCGGCTCGGCCGGGAAGGCGCGCTCCGGGCCGGTGAGCGCGGCCAGCCAGCGCGGCACCGCGCCGACCGGGCGCATCCCCCGGTGCAGCCGGTGGCCGGCCAGCGCCACCCGGGCGGCGGCGTCGACGAGCGCGTCCAGCGCCTCCGTGACCAGTTCACCGGCCCCGATGTCGTCGGCCCGCCCGGCCCACACGTCCTCCGCCGCGCCGCTAGCCGGGCCGTGATCGCCGCTGTCCCGGACGGCCCCCGGGGCACTCCAGGCCTCCGGTCGCCACTCCCGGGCGGCGCGGGCCGCCGGTGGCAACGCCAGCGCCAGGTCACGCGCCCAGCCCGCGTCGGTGCCGGTGAGCAGCGGCCGCCAGAGCGCCCACCCGGTCGCCACGTCGTCCGTCCCCACGGCCCGCAACCGCCGCCCGGGCCTCGCGACGCCCGGGGCCGCACCCGCCCCGCCCGGACCGGCCACACCCGGGACCGCCGGGGACCGCCGCGCCGAGGTCCGCCGGCCGGTCGCGGCCGGCCCTCCGTCGGGTCCACCACCACCGGGGTACGCCTCGAGCACGACCGGCAGCAGCCGGCCGCGTACGACCAGGTCGGCGGCGAAGTCGGCCAGCTCGCACAGGTGCCGCAGGCTCGCCCCGACCGGGCCCGGGATCGGCGCGCGCAGCAGCGCGTACGCGTCGTCCGGGGCGTACCCCAGGGCGGGTGCGCGCCATCCGGCGCGGGTGACCGGGCCGCGGACCGGTTCCCCGACGGTGGCCCGGACCAGTTCCGGCGAGTCCAGCGGCGAGCCGGCCCGGGTCGGCAGGTCCAGCCGGACGGAGATCGGCTCGCCGGGCGGGCCGTCGAGCGCGGCGGCCAGCGTGGCGTGGCCGGCGGCGAACGGGTGCGGGCGCTCGCGCGGGACGCGGCCGGGGCGGCGGGGCGCGCGGGCCGGGAGCGTGCTGTCCTCGGCCCACAGGGCGAGCCCAGCGCCGGGCAGCCACAGACCGTGGATGACCAGCACTGTTCCCCCTCAACGACGCCCCGGGGCCGGAAGACGGCGCCCGGGGAGTCAGGATAGGCCGCCGGGCGCCGCTATCGTCGGCGCCATGGTCGACCTTCTCGTAATCGGCGGGCTGGGCGTCGACGTCCGTGCCCGGGTTCCCGCCCTGCCGCCGCCCGTCGCCGACTCGCTGCTGGTGCCGCCGATCGATCTGCGGATCGGCAACACCGGCTCCGGGGTCGCGCTGGCCGCGCACGCGCTCGGCCTGCGGGTGGCGCTCGTCGACGTGCTGGGTGCCGACGCAGCAGGTGACGTGGTCCGGGCGGCGCTGGCGTGTACCTCGATCCGGACCACGCTCGCGGACGCGCCGGCCGGCACCCGCCGCTCGGTGAACCTGGTCGACCCGGCCGGGCGGCGGATGTCGCTGCACGACCCGCGTCCCTGGTCGGGACCGGCGCCGTTCGGCGAGGCGGAGCTGGCCGCGCTCGTCGCCGAGGCGACCCACGTCCACCTGTCGATCATGGATTGGGCCCGGGACTCGCTGGCGGTGCTGCGCGCCGCCACGTCGGTCTCCACCGACCTGCACGACTGGGACGGCGAGAACGACTACCACCGCCCGTTCGCCCGGATCGCGGACCTGGTCTTCGTCAGCGACACGCGGCTCGGCGAGCGGGCCGCGAAGGAGGCGGCCGAGCTGGCGCCGCGCACGGTGCTGGTCACCGGCGGGGCGGCGGGCGCGACGCTGCACACGCCCGGCGTGCCGCCGACGCACGTGCCCGCTGCCACCCCGCCGGGGCCGGTGGTGGACACCAACGGCGCCGGGGACGCGTTCGCGGCCGGGGTGATCGCCGCCCGGCTGCGTGGCGCGGGCGTCCTCGACGCGGCCCGGTACGCCGCCCGGGTGGCGGCCGCCGCCTGCACCCACGACGGGATGGAGTATCCGGACGGGCTGCTGCCCCGCGAGTGACCGGTCAGATCGCGCCGGTCTCGCCGTCGGTCAGCTCGCGCAGGATGTCGGCGTGCCCGGCGTGCCGGGCGGTCTCCTCGATCAGGTGCACCAGCACCCAGCGCAGCGACACCTCGCCGAGCTGCGGGTGCGGCACCACGTGGTCGAGGTCGAAGCGGGCGGCGACCCGGCGGGATTCGTCGCAGACCGCCTCGTACGCGGCGACGAGCGACTCGACGGTGTCGCCGGCGCCCAGTGTGAAGCTGGCGTCGGCGTCGTCCTGTGAGGTGACGTAGACGTCGCCCGGCTCGGGGGCGAACAGGCGGCGCAACCAGTTGCCCTCGACCAGGGTCAGGTGCTTGAGCAGCCCGGCCAGGGTGGTCAGTGAGGGCACCAGACGCCGGGCGGCGTCGGCGTCGGTCAGGCCGCGCGTCTTGCGCAGCACCGTGGCCCGGTGGAAGTCGAGGAACGCGTCGAGGATCGCCCGTTCGCCGCCCGTGCGGGCGAGGACCGGACCGAGTGTCGGATCGATCGTCGGGTGCGCCATCCCCGGACCCTAGTACGCGATGTGCTCGTCCCGCTGCCCCGCGTGATCCCCTGCGCGGGCGGGCCGGCCGGGGCAGGATGGGCGCATGGCTTCCACGGTGCAGATCCCTCTGGTGGGCGGCGCGGCCGACGGCGAGACCGTCACCGTCGAGCTGGACGTCAACGGCCGTCCGCCGCTGACCCACCACCACCTCGGGTCGAGGGGGCTCGCGGAGGCGCAGATCTACGAGCTGGAGTCGGGCGACCAGCCGGGCCGCGAGTGGGTCTACGCCTGGCGCGGCCCGGCGGTCTGACGGCCCGGCTCACAGCGCGTGCGTCAGCGTGCGGGCCCGGATGCTGTCCAGCACGCTCCGGGTCACCTGCGAGGTGCCACGGGCCTGCTCGCACACCTCCGCGACCCGTCGCGCGGTCGCGTCGGCCCGGGCCTCCCGCTCGTCCCACAGCCGGTCCACCTCGGCCAGCAACGGGCCCTCCACCTCGCGTTCCACGCCGCGCAGCGCCGGCACACCGAGCCGCTGGGCCAGGTCGAAGACCTTTCCGGCGTACGGCAGCGGCAGGAACGGCGTGCCCATCATGGCCGCGAAGATCAGGAAGTGCAGACGCATGCCGACCGCGAGGTCGAAGTGGCGCATCAGCCCGAGGATCTGCGCCGGACGGTAGTCGCCGTGCAGGATCCGGCCCCGGTCGGCGGCGGTCATGTGCGACAGCACGCCGTGGGAGTGCCGGATGTCGTCGCGTTCCATCGGCACGAACAGCACGTACGCGTCGATCCGGTGCACCAGGAAGTCACCGATCTGGGCGAGCAGGCGGTGGTAGCCGTCCACGTCGAGCCGCTCGGCGGCCCGGCCCGGCTCCCGCACGCTCAGCCCGACCAGCCGGGAGCCGGCCGGTACGCCCTCCTCCCGCAGCCACTGCTGGGGGAACTCCTCCGCCTCGAGCAGGAACGCCGGGTCGGCGGTGACGGTGATGGGGTTGACCAGGCCGGCCTCCTCCAGCACCATCCGCGACTCCTGGTCGCGCACTGTCACCTCGACTGCCTGCGCCAGCGTCTCGCGGACCATGCCGCTGTCCAGCGTGTCGGTGAGCGGGCCGACCCCTACCGCGTACGTGATCAGCGGCAGTCCTCGCTCCTGGGCGACCCGGACCACCCGCAGGTAGCGCCGGGCCTCCTTGTCGTAGAGGATTCCGCCGCCGCCGAGGATGAGCAGGTCGAGCTGGTTGAGCACCGGGGACGAGTCGACCCGGCTGACGCCCTCCCACGGCACCGCCTCGACCTCGGGGTGGGCCAGCGCGGTGTGCGCCGGGTTGCGGGAGAAGACGATGATCCGGGCGTGGGGCTCGTGGCGGCGCAGATCGTCCAGCAGACCCGTGAGGATCGCCTCGTCGCCGAGGTTGCGACCGCCGTAGGAGCCGAGCACGCCGATGGTCAGTCCGGTGCGTTCCCTCATCCGTTGCTCCTTCCCAGGGGCGTCCGCGCCAGCGTTCCCGCTGGCCGCCCCGGGTTAACGCACGGCGAGGAGGCTCAACCGGTGGCGCCGCCGACCAGACGGGAGACGAGGTCCGAGACCACCTGATCGGTGTCGAACCCGGCGTCGATCGAGGTGGTGAGCAGGTCGAGCAGGAGCCCGTCGACCGCGTAGTGCAGCAGCGCCACCTCGTACGCCCCGCCGGGCAGTCCGGCGGCGGTGTGGTGGGCGACGTCGTCGGCGTACCCCCGGCGCAGCACGCCGCCGAGCGCGGCCCGCAGCTCCGGGCGGCGCGCGGCCTCCAGCCGCAGCTCGAACAACGCCCGGGTGAGGCCCGGCTCGCGGGTGGTGCGGGCGACGATGTCGCGCAGGTAGTCGGTCATCAGCGCGAGCGACGGCTCGCGGCGGCCGAGGTCGGCCAGCACGGCCGGGTCGGGCGCGATCCGGTCGAAGATGCGTTCGGCCAGGCCGGCGAGCAGCGCCGCGCGGGACGGGAAGTAGTTCGAGGTGGTGCCGGTGGGTACGCCCGCCTCGGCGTCGACCGCCCGGTGGGTCAGCCCTCGCGCGCCCGCGTCGGCGAGCACCCGCAGCCCGGCGTCGGCGAGCAGGGTACGGCGTTCCGGATTCCTGGCCACGCGAACACGGTAGCAACAACCACGACAGGTGTTGTACATTCATCGCCGAACCACGACAGCCGTCGTGGATAAACTCGGACATCGGAGCCGGCTTGCGCAAGCTCGTGTACTTCGTCGCCAGCACCCTCGACGGCTTCATCGCCGCACCCGACGGGTCGTTCGACTACCTTCCGCTGACGCCCGACCTGGCGTCCCACCTGGTGGCCGAGTGGCCCCAGACGCTGCCCACATTCGCCCACGCCCAGCTCGGCATCGACTCCCCGCCGAGCGGCCGCTTCGACACCGTGCTGATGGGCCGGGGCAGCTACGAGCCGGGCCTGAAGGTCGGCGTCACCAGCCCGTACGCCCACCTGGAGCAGTACGTGTTCAGCCGCTCCCTGCCCCCTGCCGACTACCCGGACGTGCACGTCGTCGACGGCGACCCGGCCACCCTCGTCCGCGAGCTGAAGACCCGGCCCGGGCGCGACATCTGGCTCTGCGGCGGCGGGCAGCTCGCCGGTCAGCTCCTCGACGAGATCGACGAGCTGGTGGTCAAGCTCAACCCGGTGGTCGTCGGCAGCGGCATCAAGCTCGTCGACAGCGGCTTCGATCCACGCCGGCTCACGCTCACCTCGGCACGCCCGTTGGACGCCGGCGTGGTCGTCCTGCACTACACGCGCAACGATTAACCCGTTGCCCCGGACGGCGGGCGGCACGCACCGTGGAGCGGTGACGAAGACCCGGCTGCACTGGCACGAACTGCCCGTACACGTCCGCGACGGCGTCGAGGCCGTCCTCGGCGACCGGGTGGTGGCGGCGCGATCCCAGCCGGGCGGCTTCTCCCCCGGCACCGCCGACCGGGTCCGTACCGCAGGTGGTGGCCGGGCCTTCGTCAAGGCGGTCAGCCCGGCGCAGAACGACCGCAGTCCCGGCCTGCACCGCGCCGAGGCCCGCATCGCCACCGCCCTGCCGCCGGACACGCCCGCGCCCCGGCTGCTCGGCAGCTACGACGACGGCGACTGGATCGCGCTCGTCTTCACCGACGTGGAGGGCCGGCACCCGGTCACGCCGTGGCGGGCCGGCGAACTGACCGCCGTGCTGTCCACGCTGGAGACGATGGCCGGCGCGCTCACCCCGGCGCCGGCCGCCGCGCCCACCCCCACCGCCGCCGAGCGGCTCGCTCACGACTTCGGCGGCTGGCGGCGCCTCGCCGCCGACCCGCCGGCCGACCTCGACCCGTGGGCCCGGTCCCACCTGCCCGAACTGTGCGCCGCCGCCGACCGGGGGCTGGCCGCGCTCGCCGGCGACACGCTCTGCCACGTCGACGTCCGCGCCGACAACCTGCTGCTCGGCCCGGACGGATCCGTCACCGTCGTCGACTGGCCCTGGGCCTGCCGGGGACCGGCCTGGCTGGACACGCTGCTCACCGTCGTCAACGTGCAGGTGTACGGCGGACACGACCCGGACGCGCTGCTGGCCGCCCGGACACTGACCGCAGGCGTGGACCCGGCCGACCTGACGGGTGTGCTGGCCGGATTCACCGGTTTCTTCCTCGACGGCGCCCGCCAGCCGCCACCACCCGGCATCCCGACGGTGCGGGCCTTCCAGCGCCTCCAGGGCGAGTCCCTGCTCCCCTGGCTGACCCACCGCCTCAAGACCTGACCCCCGGGCCGGGGAATGTCACCGTCGATCTTGGACTTGTGGCACCTCACAAGGCTCGCCAAAGCCACATCCCAGGCACCACAAGTCCAAGATCGACGAAGCGCGCCGACACGCGTCGGGTTACCCCCGGGCGGGGATGCCCAGGGGGTCGGCGAACAACGGGGAGAAGCCCAGTTCGGCGGCGCCGATCAAGGTCGCGTCGTAGCCGAGTGCGGACACCCGCAGGCGGGCCTTGTCGCGGGAGATGGGGAGCACGTTGGCGGCGATCCGGCTGCGGACGTGGGCGGCGCAGACCGGAAAGACCTCTTGGAGCGTCCCCCCGAAGATCACCACGCCCGGGTTGAACAGGTTGATCACGTTCGCCACGCCGATGCCCAGCCAGTCACCGATGTGCCGCAGCGCCTCCTGCGCTGCCGATTCCCCCTGCGCGGCGGCGGCGACCACCGCGCGTACCGCCTCGCGCCCCTTCTCCTCCGCCGGTCGGCCCGCGACGTCGAGCAGCGCCCGCTCACCGACCTCGGCCTCCAGGCACCCGCGCGAGCCGCAGCCGCAGGCTCGCCCCTGGTACGGGTTCACAAGCATGTGCCCGACCTCGGAGGCGTACCCGCCGTCGCCGTCGAGCAGTTCCCCGCCCACGATGATCCCGCCGCCGACACCCACGTCACCGTGCAGGTAGACGAGGTTCTGCACGCCGACGCCGGCCCCGCGCTGATGCTCGGCCAGCGCCCCGAGGTGCGCCTCGTTGCCGACCAGGACAGGGAGGCCCAGGTCCAGCCGCCCGGCCAGTTCGGCGCCGAACGCCTGGTCCACCCACCCCATGTCCGGTCCGAACCGGACCATCCCGTCCCCCGGCCGGATCATGCCGCAGTAGGAGGCGCCGACGCCCACGCACACCGACCCGGGTGGCGCGGCGTGGTGCAGCGCCCGCCCGAAGTCGGCGAGCACCGAGACCACCGAGTCGAGGTCGGCGCCGGCCCGCGGCCGCTCCGCCTCCAGCCGCGCCGAGATCACCCCGCCGAGCCCGACGCGGGCGGCCACGAGCCGATCCACGGCGATGTCGAACGCGAGGACGTAGACGGTGTCGGACGCGGGACGCACCACACGCGACGGACGCCCGGCCCGCCCGCTGCCACCGGCCGCCACCTCCCGGACCAGGCCGCCCGCCGCCAGTTCCGCGGTGAGCGCCATGACCGTGCTGCGGTTGACGCCCATCCAGTCGGCCAGCTCGACGCGCGTGACCGGGCCGGTCAGGTGGACGCGCCGCAGCAGCGCGCCGAGGTTGTGCCGGCGGCTGTCCCCCTGCGCGTGCCGGTCCGCTGCCAGACCTTTCAGCATCGACCACTCCGTCGGATGGCGACTGGCTCTCCGAGACCGAGGATAGTTGGCACACATCGACAGCAGCCAGCGCGGAACCGGACTGCCGAAGCACGAGTGGACCGTCGCGGGTGTCTCCCGGTCCGGAAGACACCCGTGACGGTCCAGCCGGCGAGGATGACCGCGCCGGAGCGTTACTCGGCTTCGCGGACCGGGCTGTGCGGCACCACCAGCACCGGCCGGTGGGCGCGGTGCAGCGTGGCCATCGCGACGCTGCCGAGCAGGATCTTGCGGACCGCCGTGCGGCCACGCGAGCCGACCACCACCAGGCTCGCCTTGCGCTCGGTGGCCACGGTGGAGAGCGCGTCGGCGACCGCGCGGCCGGGAGCACCGCCGCCGGCGCGCACGCGCACCGTGGTCACCGGCTGCCCGTCGACGGTCTCCGGCGTGTCCCCCTCGTCGCCGTCGACGGCGGCCAGGACGATCTCCCGCTCGGGGAAGAGGCGGCGGGCGGCGGCGAGCGCGGCCTCGGATCCGGCGGAGGCGTCCCAGCCGACCACCACCGGCCCGGCGGCGAGCGCGTCGTACTCGTCGGTCAGCAGCGGGTGCGGCACGACCAGCACGGGACGCGGGCTGTAGTGCACGGCCATGTCGGAGACGCTGCCGAGCACCGCGCGGGCGCCGCCGAGTCCCCGCGAGCCGAGCAGCAGCACGTCGGCCTGCTTCTCGTCGGCCAGCTCGGCGAGCCGGAGACCTTCACCGCCGTAGCTGCGGCACACGAGCGGCTCGGCGTCCCAGCCGGCGGCCCGGCCCAGCATCACGCCGACCGCTGTCATCCGGTCGGCCTCCCGGCCGCCCTCGCGCTCGATCGCCTCGACGAACACGTTGATGTTGCGGGTGCCGGTCCAGAGCCGCTTGCGCAGTTCCTCGCTGGCGAACGGAGGCGTCCACAGATGCCCGATCCACGCGTGCGCGCCGGGGAACAGCAACGCCCCCACCTCGATGGCGGCGCTGGCGGCCGGAGACCCGTCGTAACCCACCACCACTTGCCTGCCGTGCTCGTCGCTCACCGCACCCAACCTCTCTCACCGACGACATCTCACAAGATCGTATCCGGGCCCGGACCGGGTCCGAGCCGGATCATCCGCCACGGAATCATCGGTACGCTGGGCGGATGAGCACCCCGGACCTGTCGTACCTCCTCGACCACACCAGCCACGTGTTGCGCACCCGGATGGCGGCGGCGCTCGCCGAGATCGGGCTGACCGCACGGATGCACTGCGTGCTCGCGCACGCGCTGCCCGAGGAGCGTACGCAGATCCAGCTCGCCGAGATGGGCGACATGGACAAGACGACGATGGTGGTGACGGTGGACGCGCTGGAGCAGGCCGGGCTGGCCGAGCGGCGTCCGTCGCGTACGGACCGGCGGGCGCGGATCATCGCGGTCACCGAGGAGGGCGCCCGGGTCGCCGCCCGCAGCCAGGAGATCGTCGACCGGGTGCACGCCGAGGCGCTGGCGAGCCTGCCCGACGACGAGCGGAAGGTCTTCCTGCGCGCGCTGGAACGCCTGACCGCCGGCCACCTGGCCACGCCGGTGCAGAGTCCGAAGCCGGCCCGCCGGGCCCGCCAATAGTCCCTCAATAGATTGTCTGTAACGGAACTATCCGTTACGGTCTCTCCTGTCGCACCTCTCGACAGGAGGACCCCATGTCCGCTCCCCGCTCCCGGCGGCTCGCCCTCGGCGTGCTCGCCACCGGCGCCCTGATGACCATCCTCGACGGCAGCATCGTCACCGTGGCGATGCCGGCCATCCAGCGCGACCTGCGCTTCTCCCCGGCCGGCCTGAGCTGGGTCGTCAACGCGTACCTGATCGCGTTCGGCAGCCTGCTCCTGCTCGCCGGCCGGCTCGGCGACCTGATCGGGCGCCGGACGATGTTCCTCGGCGGCACCGCGCTGTTCACCGCCGCCTCCGTACTGGCCGGGGTGGCGGCGAACAGCGCCACGCTCGTCGCGGCCCGCTTCCTCGAGGGCGTCGGCAGCGCGGCGGCCACGGCGGTGAGCCTCGGCATCCTGGTCACGCTCTTCCCCGACGCCGCCGGGCGGGCGCGGGCCTTCGCCGTGTTCGCGTTCACCGGCGCCGCCGGCGCGGCCATCGGCCAGGTCGCCGGCGGCCTGCTCACCGACGCGCTGGGCTGGCACTGGATCTTCCTGATCAACCTGCCGATCGGCCTTGTGACGATCGTGCTCGCGGTCCGCACGCTGCCAGCGGACCGGGGTCTGGGCCTGACCGCCGGAGCCGACGTGGCGGGCGCACTGCTGGTCACCGCCGGGCTGGTGCTCGGCATCTACACGGTGGTCACGATCGAGCGGTACGGCGCGACGTCGGCGCACACGCTCGGCCTGGGCGCGCTCGCCGCCGCGCTGGTCGCCGGGTTCGTGGTCCGGCAGGCCACCGCGCGCCGCCCGCTCATGCCGCTGCGGCTGCTGCGCTCACGCGGCGTCGTCGTGGCGAACGTGGTGCAGGTCCTCACCGTGGCCGCGACGTTCGCGTTCCAGGTCCTCGTCACGCTCTACCTCCAGCAGGTGCTCGGCTACGACGCCACCCGCACCGGGCTGGCGCTGCTCCCGGCCGCTGTCGTCATCGGCGCGGTGTCGCTCGGCGTCTCGGCCCGGCTCAACGCCCGCTTCGGCGAGCGGGCCGTGCTGATCGCCGGGCTCACGCTGCTCGCCGCCATGTTCGCGCTGCTGGCCCGGGTGCCGGTGGACGGCCGCTACCTGCCCGACGTACTCCCGGTGATGCTGCTCGCCGGCGGGTTCGGGCTGGTGCTGCCGGCGCTCACCGCGCTCGGCATGTCCGCCGCCCGCGCCGAGGACGCCGGCCTCGCCTCCGGGCTGTTCAACACCACCCAGCAACTCGGCATGGCGTTCGGCGTCGCGGTGCTGTCCACGCTGGCCGCCGCCCGTACCGCGGACCGGATCGCGCTCGGCGACGACCGGGCCGCCGCCCTGACCAGCGGCTTCCACGCGGCGTTCGCGGTCGGCGCGGGGCTCGTGGTGGTCGCCGTCGTGCTCGCGTACGCGCTGCTGCGCCCGCGCACGGCGGCGCGCGCCGACGCCCCGGCGCTCGTCGGGTGAGTCAGCCGGGGGCGCGCGCCGGATGGGTGAGGAACGGCAGCACCGCCGCCGGCAGTGCGGGTGAGGCCACCACGTCGTAGTGGGTGAGCCCGGGCAGCACCGCGAGCCGGGACGCGGGCCGGGCGGCACCGTCGCCACCCGCGTCCCGGTGGCCGCCGCCGAGCAGGCCGAAGAACTCCGCCGCGTGGCTCACCGGGATCTCGTCCGCGTCGGCGAAGACCAGCAGCACCGGCATCGGCAGCGCGGCCACCTCGGCGGACCAGTCGTAGTCGCGCCGCAGCAGGTCCCCGCTGCGGGCCCAGAGCAGCGGCCAGTCCTGCGGGCGGGGCGCGACCCGCGCGTACCGCTCGTACGGCGGGGTGCCGCGCATGCGTTCTGCGGCGCGCTCGTCGTGGGCGGACATCGCGGCCAGCGTCTCCGGGTACCAGCCGCGCCGCCGGAACGGCGTGGAGACGAGCACCAGGCGGCGGACCAGGGCGGGGTGCTGGATCGCGGTACGCAGGGCCACCCCGCCGCCGAGCGAGTAGCCGAGCACGTCGGCGTTCGGCAGGCCGAGGTGACGCAGCAGCCCGGCGATGTCGTCGGCCATCCACTCGTACCGCAGCGGCCGGTCCAGACCGCCGGTGCGGCCGTGGCCCCGCAGGTCGACGGCGATCAGCCGGCGGCGCGCGGCGAGCGCCTGCCGGACCGGCGCGAACGTCTCCGTCGACCCGTATCCGCCGTGCAGCAGGATCAGTGGCTTGCCGGTGCCGTGCTCCTCGTACCAGATCCGCAGCCCGCCGACGTCCGCATAGGTCACCCGCCGATCGTCGCGCCCCCGGCTCCGTGGCGGGCGCGTTCGCGGACGCCGCTCAGCGGGACGCGCGGGGGCGGGCGCGCAGGTGGGCGCGTTCGCCCTGGCTGCCGAAGAGGCTGAGGAACTCCACCCCCTCGCTGTCGGCGCGGCCGAACCAGTGCGGGACGCGGGTGTCGAACTCGGCCGCCTCACCGGGTTCGAGCACCAGGTCGTGCTCGCCGAGCACGAGCCGCAGCCGCCCGTTGAGCACGTAGACCCACTCGTACCCCTCGTGGGTCTTCGGTTCGGGCTCGGACCGCCCGCCGGACGGGATGATCAGCTTGTACGCCTGGATGCCGCCGGCGCGGCGGGTGAGCGGCAGCATGGTCATCCCGAACGCGGCGACCGGCCGCAGGTGGACGCGGGGATCGCCGGTGGGTGGGGCGCCGACCAGTTCGTCGAGCGTGACACCGTGCGCGCGGGCCAGCGGGAGCAGCAGTTCCAGCGTGGGTTTGCGGCCGCCGGACTCCAGCCGGGACAGCGTGCTCACCGAGATGCCGGTGGCGGCGGAGAGGTCGGTGAGTGTGGTCTCCCGCTCGCGGCGCAGCGCGCGCAGCCGGGGGCCGACCGCGTCGAGGGCCTGGTCGAGGTCGTCGTCCATGGCCCTTAGTTTGCCACATCAGCAACAGAGTTTGCAGTTCTGCCCGACCTCGCCGCAATCTGGTCGCGGAGGTGGTCACGATGACCGAGAACTACGAGGTACTGGTGATCGGCGGCGGCGTGGCCGGGCTCAACGGCGCGCTCATGCTGGCCCGGGCACGCCGGTCGGTGCTGGTGGTGGACGGGGGCGAGCCCCGCAACGCGCCCGCCGACGGCGTGCACGCCCTGCTGGGGCACGACGGCGTGCCGCCGGCCGAGCTCCTGGCGCGCGGCCGGGACGAGGTGCGCCGCTACGGCGGGCACCTGACCGAGGGCCGGGCCGAGACGGTGGACCGCGACGGCGACGGGTTCGCGGTGGCGCTCGCCGACGGCCGCCGGGTACGCGCCGGGCACGTGCTGGTCGCCACCGGCCTGGTCGACGAGCTGCCCGACGTGCCCGGCCTGCGCGAGCGCTGGGGGCGGGACGTGGTGCACTGCCCGTACTGCCACGGCTGGGAGGTGCGCGAGCGGCCGATCGGGGTGATCGGCAGCGGCCCGATGTCGGTGCACCAGACGCTGCTGTTCCGGCAGTGGAGCGACGACGTGGTCTACCTGCGGCACACCGCGCCGCCGCTCACGGACGAGCAGGCCGAGCAGCTCGCCGCGCGCGGCGTGCCGGTGGTCGAGGGCGAGATCGCGGCCGTCGAGACCGCCGGGGACCGGCTGACCGGGGTACGCCTGCGCGACGGCCGCACCGTCGACCGCGAGGTGCTCACCGTCGCGCCCCGGATGGTGGCGCGCGCCGGGTTCCTGGCCGGGCTGGGCCTGCGCCCGCAACCCCACCCCAGCGGGATGGGCGAGTACCTGCCGGCCGACGAGTCGGGGCGTACCGATGTGCCCGGGGTGTGGGTCGCGGGCAACGTGACGAACCTGTCGGCGCAGGTCGGCGCCGCCGCGGCGGCGGGCGCCTGGACCGCGGCGATGATCAACGCGGACCTGGTGCAGGCGGAGACCCAGCGGGCGGTCGAGGCGCACCGTGGCGCGCAGGCGGGTGGGTGACCACGAATCACCCCTAACCTGACAATTCTTCCCCTAGGTTGAGTCGGAGAGGGCAGTCGGAACCTGGGGGGCGATGTGAAGGGCTATCCGGCGATCGAGGATCACGGGCTCATCGGCGACCTGCAGACCGCCGCGCTGGTGACCTGTGACGGGACGATCGACTGGTTCTGCGCGCCGCGCTTCGACTCGCCGAGCATCTTCGCCGCGCTGCTGGACAAGGAGAAGGGCGGCTTCTTCCAGATCGCCCCGCACGAGGTCCGGTACGTCACCAAGCAGCTCTACCTGCCCGGCACACCGATCCTGATCACCCGGTTCATCAGCGCGGACGGCGTCGCCGAGGTGATGGACTTCATGCCGGTCACCGGCGAGCGGGTCACCGACTCGCACCGCCTGGTCCGCATGGTCAACATGGTGCGCGGCAGCATGCGTTTCCGGGTGGAGTGCCGGCCCCGGTTCGACTACGCCCGCGAGCGCCACGAGGTGGAGCGGCACCGCAACGGCTACCTGTTCCGCAGCCCGTCGGCGACGCTCACCTTCAACCCGATCGACCCGGTACGGCAGCTCTGGGCCCAGACCGGCGAGATCCGCATGGAGGACGGCGACCTGATCGCCTACGGCACGCTGAAGGAGGGCGACACCGGCGGGGTGATCCTGGAGACGGGCAGCGACGAACCCAGGATCATCCCGCCGGAAGAGGTCCAGGGCATGTTCGAGTGGACCCGGGACTACTGGCGGCGCTGGGTCGAACGCTCCCGCTACACCGGGCGCTGGCGGGAGATGGTCGAGCGCTCGGCCATCACGCTCAAGCTCATGACGTACGCGCCGACCGGCGCGATGATCGCCGCGCCGACCGCCGCGCTGCCCGAGCTGGTCGGCGGCTCCCGCAACTGGGACTACCGCTACACCTGGGTACGCGACACCTCGTTCTCGGTGCACGCGCTGCTCGGTCTCGGGTTCACCGAGGAGGTCAGCCGGTACATGGACTGGCTGGACGAGCGCATCCGCGAAGCCGGCGACCACCAGGACCCGCTGAAGATCATGTACCGGGTGGACGGCTCCTCGGACCTGCACGAGGAGGTGCTCGACCACCTGGAGGGATATCGGGGCTCCCGCCCGGTACGCATCGGCAACGGCGCCGCCGACCAGCTTCAGCTCGACATCCACGGCGAGGCGCTGTACGCCATGCACCTCGCCGACGAGCAGGGCATCCGGGTGTCGCACCAGGTGTGGAAGAGCACCGTGCGCCTGGTCGACTGGCTCTGCCACAACTGGGACAAGCGCGACGCCGGGATCTGGGAGAGCCGGCACCACCCCCGCAACTACACGTTCGGCCGGGTGATGTCCTGGGTGGCGCTGGACCGGGCCATCCGGCTGGCCACCCGCACCGGCCGGCCCGGGGACATGAGCTGCTGGACCGAGCAGCGCAACCGGATCTACAACCAGGTCATGGCCCGCGGGTTCCACCGGGAACGCGGCAGCTTCGTGCAGGCGTACGACGAGAACGTGCTCGACGCCGCGCTGCTCTACATGCCGGCGGTCGGCTTCGTCACGCCCAGCGACCCGCTGTGGCTGTCCACGCTGGAGTCGATCGAGCGGGATCTCGTCTCGGACAGCCTGGTCCACCGGTACGACCCGGTGCACTCCCCCGACGGGCTGCCCGGCCACGAGGGCACGTTCAACATGTGCACCTTCTGGTACGTCGAGGCGCTGGCCCGCTCCGGCCGGCTGGACGACGCCCGGCTCACCCTGGAGAAGATGTTCACCTTCAGCAACCACCTCGGCCTGTACGCCGAGGAGATCGCCTCCACCGGTGAGCAGATCGGCAATTATCCGCAGGCGTTCAGCCACCTCGCGCTGATCAACTCGGCGCTGACGGTGAACGACCTGCTCGACGCCGAGGCCGACGCCCGCCTCCGCCGATAATCCCGGCGGCCCCGGTCCGGCTCCGGGTAGCCTTGACCGCATGAGGTTCCACGCCGCCGTCATGAAGCCCTGGTCCCTCCGCTGACGGCGGCAGGGTGACCGGCTTCTTCTGACGTACCAGCTCTGCTCCGCCGTCCTGGCGTTCCCGCCGGGCGGTGTCCTCGCGCTGCCCGGCTCCACGACGAGCCGAGAGCGGACTGTGAACAACCTCGACAACATCTCCACCCAGAGCGGCCTGCTGCCCGCCGGGCACCGGGCGCACGTCCGCGCCGACGGCGTCCGCGTGGCACGCGGCGGCCGGGTCGTGCTGTCCGACGTCAGCGTGACCGTCTCCGCCGGATCCCGCCTGGCGGTCGTCGGCGAGAACGGCCGCGGCAAGACCACACTGCTCCACGTGCTGGCCGGCATCCTGCTGCCCGACCAGGGCACCGTGGAGCGACTGGGCACGATCGGCGTCGCCCGGCAGAACCTGGAGTCGCGCCACGGCGAGACGGTGGGCACGCTCGTCCACGGGGCGACCCGGGAGTCCGAACGCGCGCTACGGGCACTGGACGACGCCGCCACCGCGCTGGCCGAGGGCCGGGCGGGCGCGGACGACGCATACGCGGCAGCGCTCGACGCGGCGACCCGGCTGGACGCCTGGGACGCGCAGCGGCGCGTCGACGTGGCGCTGGCCGGTCTCGACGCCTGCCCGGACCGGGAGCGCCCGCTGGCGACGCTGTCGGTCGGCCAGCGCTACCGGGTCCGGCTGGCGTGCCTGCTGGGGGCCCGGGTCGACCTGCTGATGCTGGACGAGCCGACCAACCACCTCGACGCGGCCAGCCTGGCCTTCCTCACCGCGCGGCTGCGCGAGCACCCGGGTGGCGTGGTGCTGGTGACCCACGACCGTGCCCTGCTGCGGGACGTCGCCACGGAGTTCCTGGACCTCGACCCCAGCGCGGACGGCCGCCCGCGCCGCTACGCCGGGGACTACGCCGCCTGGCAGGACGGGCGTCGCCGCGACTTCGCGCACTGGGTACGCGACCACGAGGCGCAGCAGGCCGAGCACCAGCGGCTGACCGACGCGGTACGGGAGGCGCGGGGCCGGCTCAGCACCGGCTGGCGTCCGGAGAAGGGCCACGGCAAGCACCAGCGCCAGTCCCGCGCCCCCGGCCTGGTGCAGGCGCTGCGACGCCGACAGGAGGCGCTCGACGAGCACCGGATCACCGTCCCGGAGCCACCGCAGCCACTGCGCTGGCCACCGCTGGACACCCGGGCCGGACTGCCGATCCTGCGGTGCCACGACGTGACGGTCGCAGGGCGTCTGCGTACCCGGGTCACGCTCACGCTCGACGGCGGGGACCGCCTGCTGGTGACCGGGCCCAACGGCGCGGGCAAGTCGACGCTGCTCTCCGTGCTGGCCGGCGACCTCGTGCCGTCGACCGGCGAGGTCCGTCACCCGTCCGGCGCGCGGGTGGCGTACCTCGGTCAGGAGGTGCCGGACTGGCCTCCCCTGATGCTCGCCCATGACCTGTACGAACAGCACGTGGGCCGGTTGCGCTCCACCGGACGCCTCGGCTCCGGCACCCCTCTGCCGCTGGGCGCGACGAACCTGCTCGACGCCGAGGCCCGGCGTACCCCGGTCGGCCGGATGTCGCACGGACAGCAACGGCGGCTGAACCTGGCGCTGCGCCTGGCCGAACGTCCCGACCTGCTGATCCTCGACGAACCCACGAACCACCTGTCCGCGCCGCTGGTCGACGACCTCACCGCCGCCCTGCTGACGACCAGGGCTGCGGTAGTCGTCGCCACCCACGACCGGCAGATGCTCCACGACCTGGCGTCCTGGCCCACGCTGCCGCTCACCGCCGGCGACGCCGGGCCGTCCGGTGACACAGGGTCACGCCTGCCGGAAGGTTGATGGCTTCGAGCGTATGACCGAGAGGCATATTCATGCCTCTCAGTCATATCGCTCGTGCGGACCGGCTTCCCGGGTCCACCCGACGAAGCGGCGGTGCAGTGCGCCAGCAGGCGCCCAGGGCATGTCCTCGGAGGCCTGCACGAGGTAGGCACCGAGGTACAGGGCCAGCGACACCGGCGCACCGACGTACTCCGCCCGCAGTTCCCGCATCCGCGTCGGGCACGGCCAGGGCCTGTCGCAGCCGCCGCAGGTCCAGACCGGCATGACCGGGCCGTGGGTGGTCACCGCGCGCCCTTCAGGAACCGCGCGGTGACCGCCCGCGCCTGCCGGCTGGTCGCCCATTCCACCTGCCAGCAGGGGTACGGCGTGAGCCGCGCCCACCACGCCCGGCACCCGGCACACATGCCGTCGAGTCCCCGTACGTGAACCGCGAGGATCGTCACCTCCGGCCCGCCGATCACTCGTCACTCCCCTGCGGCCAGTGACCACGATTGATCGAAATTCGCGAGGCGTCGCCGTCCGTGGACCGTTGCACCGCGTGGATCTGATCGCTCCGGCTCATCGACGGTTCGTCGCCAGTGCCCGACATCTGTCCACAGTGACGTCCAGGTGTCACCGATCGCGACGGCACAAGAGCCGACAATCCGACCACATAGGTGGCGACATTGAGGCGACATAGCATTATCGTGGCGGGCATGACCGCCCCCAACACGGTTCTGCGCGGCGTCCGTACCGGAATGCGCATGAGCCAGGACGACTTCGCCCGCGCGCTCCAAGCCGCCGGCCACCGCGTCGGCGAGCCCAACGACGCCAACAAGCGACTCGTCCAGCGATGGGAGTCCGGTGCGATCGCCGCACCGCGCCCCGTCTACGCCCGCGCCCTGGAGGTCGTCACCGGTCTGCCCATCTCACTGCTCGGCTTCGCCGCAGTGCCCGGTGGACACGTCGCCGACGACCAACACGGTGGCCACGACCTGACCTCACCCGTATCGAGCCTGGCCACGCCGGCGCCGACACCCAAGCCCGCCACGGCCCACAGGTCGTACGAGGGCGTGTGGCTCAGCCGCTACCAGTACTACTCCAGCGGCCGGGAGGAGTCCTTCGCCGGGCAGCACTTCGTCGTCCTGCTCCAGCACGGCGACAGGCTGACGGCGCGCAGCCTGCCCGGATCGGCGTCCTCGTCTCTGTCGCTGGATCTGACCGTGGACGGCACCGTCATCACCGGCACCTGGGTGGAACAAACCGACCCGGCCGGTTACTACCGGGGAGCCCGCTACCACGGGGCGATCCAGCTTCTGGCCGAGCCGACGGGCCGACGGATGGCCGGGAAGTGGGTCGGATTCGGCAAGGACATGGACGTGAACACCGGCCCCTGGGAGCTCGTCTTCCGCGACGCGTCGACCTCCAAGGCGACGCTGGACCGGTACAACACGTCAGCGACGTAGAGCGGCCGCACCATCGCCTCGGCTGGCGGACATGAACAGCACTCGTGTCGACTACTCTGCAGTGGAATGCCGCACGGCAGGGTGTCCGCACCCAGGCGAGGCGCACATCGTGCTCGCGATGACAACAGGGGAACGCTGTGACAGTCCGCGCCACGGGCCGGCCGTTGACCCGTCACCACACCGCACCGCGACGGCCGACGCTGCCCCCGTCCATCGCTTAGCCTCTCGGGCGTGGAGCACCTGCGCGACCTCGCCGTCCGGCTGGCGATGGACGAACCGGTCGGCGACGACCTGCCGATGGCGGCTGCTCACGCTCTGACCCGAGGCATCGACTCGCCGGGCCTGCGTGAGCTTGCCGGCCTGTCGAGGGGCCAGTCGCGGGAGGCCGTCGATCTGTTCCGGCAGGCGATGGGCGAACTCGGTTCGCCGGTGCCGGACGAGCGCGGCGCTCGGCTGCACCTCATGCGTCAGGCAGCGGCGAGCATCGTTGCGGGAGAGGGTGACGCCGAGGACCTGGCCCACGAGATCTACTGCCAGGCGGTCGAATCCCGGTCGCCGGAGCTGCGATCCGTGGCCGATCGCTTCCTGGAGCTGTACGCCGGATGGGACGCGGCCTTCGACCAGACGGAGAAGGCGACTGCGGCCGCGAAGGCGGCGGCCCAGTCGTTCCTGCACGACCATCCAGCACGACCATCCAGCCTGAGCGGCTCCCGCGAGTCCCGTCTGCAGCAGCGACCGCGCACGGGCAAACGCCGGACGTGATGAGCCATATGCTGCACCCCGAGTGGAAGCGGGGATTCGTGGGGATCGTTGATCGGGTTCGCGGCGGATCCTTTGTCGCCGGCGTACTGGTGGTACTGGGCCTTGCCGGCTGCGTCACACGAGCCGACCCGCCACCGCCTCCGGCACCCTCGGTGGATCCCGCACCGTCGGCATCGCCCAACCAGCAAGAGGCGCTGATGGCGATGATTCGCCAGCTGGTCGAGCGGGCCGATGTCGGCGACGACATCCGGGAGCGCACGATCGAGGTCGGCGAACCCTATGAACCCTGCGACCTGCTCATTGCCGACCCCGACCGGTCGGACGGGGGCGGGTTGGAGTTCGACCAGGTGTGGGGCGCGGGCCTGGAGGTCAATCTCGTAGGGATCTTCGTCGACGTCCAGCCCCCGACAACCCTTCTGAACGTCACGGTGATCGGTCTGCGCGATGCCTCGGCGGCCGCTGCGGCCGCGCGTACGGCGCGCACCGAACGCTGCCCCAGTAAGGATTTCCGACTTACCATCGGGATGGCCAGCGCGCGGTGGGGCACACGCTCGATGACCATCGGATCGACGAACGCGCGGCTGACCACGGCGACGGTGAGCCGGGTGAACCCGGAGAGCGCCGAAGGAATGCCGTTCCTGCCCGGCAACGCGCGGCTGATCTTCGCCCACGGCTCGCTGCTCATCAGTGTCGAGGCGCTCGCCTTCTGGCCGCCCAAACTGAGTACCGCCTCCGAGGTCACCGCAATCGCTCAGGAGAAGGCGACGTCCCTGGCGACGGCGATCGTCAAGACCGTCCCCGCGCCAGGCTAAGCCGTGTCACAGAAGTCGGGTAGCCACTCGCTAATCGCCGCAAGGTGCGCGGTGGCTTGATAGCGGACGGCAAACTTGTCGCCCTGGCCGGGCGGCAGGTGCTGCCGATTCGCGGCTGATGCTTGACATGATCGCTGCTCTGCCGATCTAGGATCGTCGTCCATGCCCGACAGGATGTGGTCGCTGGCCGACTTCCGCTTCGACGAGGCTATCGAGGCCGCCGAGGTGTACCTCGACAGCGGGACAGAGTTGAAGCTGATGGCCCGGGACGAGGCGATCGCCTTCGCACACGAACGGGGTGCCAATCTCGTGGCTTGGTGCCCGCCCTCCCACGATGCGGTTCCCTCCTGCGTAGTGGCGAAGGTGAGCCTCCCGCTGCGTTGGGAGCGGGCGCCGATCGATGAGCCGGCGATCGATGAGCGGCTGTGGTTCGAGACTTCCTGCGGGCGTGACGTCCTGATCGGTAACGGCCACACATTCGCTGGACGGATGGCAGCGTGGTGTCCCCACGAGAGCGTGGGCTACAACGTCTCGCACGCCCAGATGGGGGCCATGTCGGAGGAGGCCCGCTACTTCGTCGCGGGTTTCCTGGCCGGCAGCGAGCCCCGATACCCGCTGGACGCTGACGGCGAGATTGAGGAGGCCGACCTGAACGCTTGGCGGGCAGCCCTCTCCCGATTCCGGCGCACCGGATCGTGGCACGGCCGCTGGGGCACGTGCCGGGTGTGCGGATGTGTGCTGCTGCCGGACGCCGCTGGCGACCGATGCCACCAGCACTTGGTCGCTGGCTGAGCCCCTCGTAAGGCCCGCCCCTAGCTGTTGGTGGGCGCGGCAGGTTTCGAACCTGCGACCCCTCGCTTGTAAGGCGAGTGCTCTCCCACTGAGCTACGCGCCCGGAACGCCCGTACGGCGGGCCGGAGCGGCCAGCTTACCTGTCCGCCTCCGGCCCCGCGCAACGACGTGCCTGGGGTGTGGGACTCAGGCGGCGACGGCCTCGGCCAGCGCCTTGCGCCAGCCCTGCTGGTCGCGCGCCTCGCCGGGCATGTTCATCTCGGCGAACCGGACCACGCCGGCCTTGTCGATGACGAAGGTGCCCCGGTTGGCGATGCCCGCGACGTCGTTGAAGACGCCGTACGCCTGCGCCACCGCGCCGTGCGGCCAGAAGTCGGCCAGCAGCGGGAACTGGTAGCCCTCCCGGTCGGCCCAGATCTTGTGGGCGTACACGGAGTCGACGCTGACGGTCAGCACCTGGACGTCGTCGTTGACGTACTCGTTGAGGTTGTCCCGCACCTCGCACAGCTCGCCCTGGCAGATGCCGGTGAAGGCGAGCGGGTAGAAGACCAGCAGCACGGTCTTGCTACCGCGGAAGTCGGAAAGCCGGACCTCCTGGTTGTTCTGGTCCTTGAGCAGGAAGTCGGGCGCCTCGGCGCCAACCTCGATGGGCATGCGTGCTCCCTCGGGATCGGGTCTGGAGATGATCAGCCTGCCACACCCGGCGACAGCGGTCGCCGGGTGTGCGGCGCGCCCTACTTCTTGCTCTTGGACCCGCGACGCATGACGAGGCGGGCCCCGCTCCAGTCGCGGCCGGCGTTGATGGTGGAGGTCTGCTGGAGCCCGGCGGTCTGCGCGCTCTCCGCGACCTCGCTCGGCTCGACGTGACCGTCGCGGCCGGCCTTCGGGGTCAGGAGCCAGACCACGCCGTTGTCCGCGAGCGGCCCGAGGGCGTCGACGAGAAGCTCGAACAGGTCACCGTCGCCGTCGCGGTGCCAGACCAGAACCGCGTCGACCACCTCGTCGGTGTCCTCGTCGACGAGTTCCCCACAGCGGTCGGTCAGGGCGTCCCGGAGATCGGTGTCGACGTCGTCGTCGTAGCCCATCTCCATGACGACCATGCCCGGCTCGATACCGAACCGGTCCGCCAGGCTGCGTACCCCGTCGGCCTGGCCAGCGGTCGCGCTCACTGTCGAGTGCCTCCTCATCTATCCCTGCTCGTGGCGTCGGGTGACACCGTCGGGCTCAGTCCACACAGTTGCGGCTCGCCACGCAAGTGGCGCACCGGGTGGAACGGAATTTACCGTGCCAGCAGCGTACGGGCACCCTGGGTGATGGCTTCCGCGGAGACCAGTACCTGACGGGCAGCCGGACCTAATGGTACAAACGAGTCAAGTGCGGCTACGCGGCGCGCGGCACCCACGTACCCGGTGTCGACGAGCGCGGACAGCACGCCCTCGCCCACCCCGCCGGTTCGCCGCGTCTCGTCCACCACCAGCACCCGGCCGGTCGCCGAGGACTCCCTGATGATGTCGGCCACCGGCAGCGGAGCCAGCCAGCGCAGGTCCACCACCCGGCTGCCCACGCCCTCCTCGGCGAGCGTGGCGGCGGCGCGCAGCGACATCCGCACTCCGTTACCGAACGTGATGATGGTGAGGTCCTCGGCGGAGCCGATCCCGTAGACGCGGGCCCGCCCGATCGGCACGTGCCGGTCCGCCCAGGTGCCCGGCTCGGCGTATTCGGCGGCCCATTCGTCGTCACCTTCCGTGTACAGGTCGCGCACGTGGTAGAGCGCGATCGGCTCCACGAACACGCAGACGCTGCCGTCCACCCGGGCCGCCGCCAGGCAGGTCCGCAGCATCGGCGCGGCATCGTCCGGCCGGGCCGGCACGGCCACCACCAGGCCCGGTACGTCCCGCAGCGCCCCCAGCGAGTCGTCGTTACGGTCGTGGCCGCCGAGCCCGTCCGGGCTCGCCAGGCCGGGCACCCGCACCACCATCGGGTTGCGGAACGCGCCCCGGGAGAGGAACCGCATGGTGGCCGCCTCGCCGCGGAGCTGGTCCTCGGCGCCGTGCAGCAGCGTCAGGTGGCGGATCTCGGGCACCGGCAGCAGACCGGCCAGCCCGGCGCCCAGCCCGAGCCCGAGGATCGAGGTCTCGTCCGGCAGCGTGTCGAACACGCGCGCCGCCCCGAACCGGTCCCGCAGCCCTTCGGTCACGCCGTACACCCCGCCCCGGGCGGCCACGTCGTGACCGAACACCGCCGTCCCGGGGTGGTCGAGCATGCCGTCGGCGAGCGCGGCGTTGATGCTCTGCGCCAGCGTGAGCGGGCCGGTCAGCTCCGGCGGCTTGCCGCCGAACGCCTCCGCCCGCGCTCCGGCGCCCGGCCCGGCCGCGTGTGCCGCCGCCTCGGCGACCGCGCGGGACACCCGCACCGGCCGGCGCGGCGCCAGTTCCCGCACGATCTCGACCGGGGAGGCGAGCTTCGGCTCGTCCAGCACCTCCTCGGCGACGCGGCGCAGCTGCCAGCCCCGCTCGTCGTAGCGGGCGAGCAGTTCCTCGCCACCGGCGTACCCGGAGGTCACCAGCAGCCGCGCGGTCGCCAGCAGCGGGTCGCGGGCCGCGTCGCCGTCACAGTGCCCCATCAGGCGGACCGCGCCGAGGTGCAGCACGGCGGGCCGGCGCTGCCGGCGTACCCACTCCACCGCCTCCGCCGCGACCCGGTAGGTCGCGGCCACGTCCGTGCCGTCGGCGGCGAAGTACCTGATGCCGGGCCGGGCCCGCAGCGTGGCGGCCACCCAGCCCTCGGCGGAGGCGCCGCTGTCGGCGCAGACGTACAGCACCGGGATGCGCAGGCCGGTGTGGTCGTACCAGCCGGTCGTGTTCAGCGCGGCGGTGGCA
This sequence comes from Micromonospora sp. AB353, assembly GCF_049538395.1. Classification (NCBI taxonomy): domain Bacteria; kingdom Bacillati; phylum Actinomycetota; class Actinomycetes; order Micromonosporales; family Micromonosporaceae; genus Micromonospora; species Micromonospora sp. AB353. The sequence goes on from NZ_JBMVFV010000012.1 coordinate 66,189, forward strand.
GTGGCGTGGTCGGCCGCGCCGTCGTCGAAGGCGCAGACCACCACGGCGTCGGCGGGCCAGGGCGCCGCCCCGGCGTCGCCGTCGGTGGGCCGCGCATCGCGGCGCAGCCGCTCCAGCGCCAGCCCCAGGCCGACGGCGCGCGGCAGGTGCGCGCCGGCGGTCGAGGTGGTCGGCACGACCGCCAGGTCGGCGCGGCCGAAGACCTTCGCCCGCCCGCCGGCCGCGGGTTCCTCAGCGGAGGCGACGATGCCGCGCAGCACGTCACGCGCCGCCGCCGCGAACGCGTCGTCGGGCGCGGGCTGCGGCAGATCGGGTACGACGACAGTCGCGTCCCCGTCCGCGTCCACGGCGATCCCGGCGCCCACGGGAAGGCTTGCCGCCTCCGTCTCCCCCGGTTCCGGTTCCGGCTCCGGCTCTGGTTCCGGTTCCGGGGAGGGGGCCGGGAAGGCACCGGCGGCCTGGGCGGCGCGCAGGCAGTAGAACGCGCCGGAGCGGGCGTGCAGCAGCGCGGGGTCGGTCGGCCGCAGCGCGGCTGCCACCGCGGCGTCGCCCTCGTGACCGGCCGACTCGATCGTGTGGTACCCCTCACCGAAGCCGGACAGCCACCGGCCGGCCAGGTCGAGCAGCCGGCTGGTCAGCTGCGCGTCGAACAGGGCCAGCGCCTGCGCCCCGGTCAACGCACCGCCGTCGGGCAGCGGTTCGCCCAGGTCGCGCCGCTGGTCGGGCGCCCCGAGCGCGGCCAGTTCGGCTCGGAGCCGGTCGTCGAGATCGTGCGGGGTGGTCACGCGGACAGCATTACCGACTCGGGCCCGCCTCGCCCACTCGGACACGTTCCGCCCGGCGTGGCTCAGACCTGCCCACACTCCCGCGGGCAGCCTCCGTCGGAGACCTTGAGCACCAGGTCCCGCAGTGTGGCCAGTTCTTCGGTGCTCAGGGCGTCGAGGAGTCGGGAGTCCGACATCACCTGGCGGACCCGGTCGCGTACCTGCCGGCCCCGCCCGGTGACGACGAGCGCCTTCTGCCGCCGGTCGGCCGGGTCGGTGCGACGTTCCACCAGCCCGGCCTGTTCCAGCTTGTCGGCCAGGCCGGTGATGTTGGACCTGTCGCAGCCGAGCTGCTCGGCGAGGTCGCGGGCCGGGAGCGGGCGGTCCGGGTCCAGCTCGTGCAGCGCCCGGGCGACCGCCGGGGTGAGGCCCAGTGCCGCGATCCCCTCGTGCTGGTGGTGCCGCATCGCGGCGGCGACGTGCAGGATCCGGCGCACGGTCTCCCCGGCCAGGCCGGCCCGGTCACGGGCGGTGGGAACGGTGGAATGCGCCATCCGTTCATGTTATGGCGAAGTCGATCTTCGATCATCGGAACGGTCAGGCACCTCGTGCAACCGATTGCCGATCATGAAGCGCTGTTCGGCGGAAATTCCCGCCCGGTCGTCCGCGCGTCACCTCCTGTCCATCGACGTCCGTGAGGCTTCCCGGAGTCGACGAACCGGACTCCGGGGAGGAAAACCGTGGCTCTGTCCCGACGTACCATCCTGCTCAGCGGCGCGGCGCTCGGCGCCGCCGGCGCGGCAGCCGGCCTGCCGGTCGCGGCCGCCGCGTCGCCCGGCCCGCTGCGCCGCGACCCGTTCACGCTCGGCGTGGCCTCCGGCGACCCCGACCACGAGGGCTTCGTGCTCTGGACCCGGCTGGCGCCGGAGCCGCTGGCCGAGGACGGCCTGGGCGGCATGCCGACGCGGACCGTGCCGGTGGCCTGGGAGGTGGCCGCCGACGAGCGCTTCCGGCACGTGGTGCGCCGCGGCGTGGCCCTGGCCCGCCCGGATTCGGCGCACAGCGTGCACGTCGAACTGGGCGGCCTGCTGCCCGGACGGGAGTACTTCTACCGGTTCCGGGCGGAGCGCTGGGTGTCCCCGGCCGGGCGCACGCGCACCGCGCCGGCGCCGTGGCTGATGCCGTCCGCCCTGGCGATGGCCTTCGCCTCCTGCTCGCAGTACGAGCACGGCTACTTCACCGCGTACCGGCGGCTGGCCGAGACCGAGCCGGAGCTGATCCTGCACCTCGGCGACTACCAGTACGAGTACGCCAAGGACACCTACAACGTCCCCGGGGGCAACCCGCGCGACCACGAGGGCCCGGAGACCCGCACGCTGGCGAACTACCGGCAGCGGCACGCCCAGTACAAGACCGACACCGACCTCCAGGCGGCGCACGCCGTCGCGCCCTGGGCGGTGGTCTTCGACGACCACGAGGTGGAGAACAACTGGGCCGACGAGGTGCCCGAGGCGCCCGATCCGGACTTCCCCGCCCGGCGGGCCGCGGCGTTCCAGGCGTACTACGAGAACATGCCGCTGCGCCGCACCTCGATCCCGCGCGGCATCGACATGCGGCTCTACCGGCGGGTGCGCTGGGGCCGGCTGGCCACCTTCCACATGCTCGACACCCGGCAGTACCGGGACGACCAGGCGTGCGGCGACGGCTACAAGAGCTGCGCCGAGGCGTCCGACCCGGCCCGTTCGATCACCGGCGCCGCCCAGGAGGCGTGGCTGCTGGACGGCTTCCGCCGTTCCGAGGCCCGCTGGGATCTGCTCGGCCAGCAGGTCTTCTTCGCCCAGCGGGACAACAACTCCGGCCCGCTCACGGTGACGAGCATGGACGCCTGGGACGGGTACGCGGCCTCCCGGGACCGGATCACCCGGGGCTGGACCGCCGCCGGGGTGCGCAACCCGGTGGTGCTCACCGGCGACGTGCACGCGCACTGGGCCAGCGACCTGAAACTGGACTACGCCGACCCGACCTCGCGCACCGTCGGCAGCGAGCTGGTCTGCTCGTCGATCACCTCGACCGGCGACGGCGCCGACTCGCCGACCGGCTCGCACCCGTGGCTGGCGTTCAACCCGCACCTGCGCTTCCAGAACAACCTTCGGGGGTACGTGCGCACCACGATCACCCCGACCGAGCTGACCGCCGACTTCGACGTGCTGCCGTACGTGAGCCGGCCGGACGCACCCGCGTACACCCGGGCCCGGTTCGTGATCGAGGACCGCGTACCCGGGTTGAACCTGACGTACGACCGGCCGCCGGCCGCGGCGCGCACCGCCGCCCCCGGTGCCGACCAGGGCCGGCAGACGGTGGAGGCGGAGACGGTCCGCCCGTGACGGCGCGGCCGGGCCGGGCGCGGGGCGCCCGGTCCGGCCGGTCAGCCGGCCAGGAACGAGAAGCGCACCTGGCGGTCGGGGTTGTCGCCGTTGGTGTCGACGAGGCAGATCGACTGCCAGGTGCCGAGCTGGAGCCGCCCGCCGAGCACCGGCAGCGTCGCGTACGGCGGCACGAACGCCGGTAGCACGTGGTCGCGGCCGTGCCCGGCCGAGCCGTGCCGGTGCCGCCACCTGTCGTCGGTGGGGAGCAGGTCGTCGAGCGCCCGCAGCAGGTCGTCGTCGGACCCGGCGCCGGTCTCGATGATCGCCAGCCCGGCGGTGGCGTGCGGGACGAAGACGTGCAGCAGCCCGTCCCCGGCGCCGGACACGAACCGTTCGGCCTCGCTCGTGATGTCCCGGACGGTCGGACGGGAGCCGGTCCGGACGGTGATCACCTCACTGCGCATACGGCGCATTCTGCCGCAGTGCCCGGTTCCCCGGCCCGCCAGCCGATAGCGCATCCGGTGATCGCGCAAAGTTACTGATGGGTACCTGTGTTCAGCGTCGCGTCTGGGGGTGGGAGAGGTGACGACACGCGCCACCAGGGGGCAGGATGGCGCTAGAGACCTATCCCACACGAAACCGAGGGAACGCCTGTGGCTACGGAACGCAAGCGCCCGGTGATCACCGCTGGTCTGCCGAGCCAGCTTCCGGACATCGACCCTGAAGAGACCAGCGAATGGGTCGAGTCACTCGACGGTGTCATCGACGAGCGCGGGACAAAGCGAGCCCGGTACGTCATGCTGCGCCTGCTGGAGCGGGCCCGCGAGCGGCAGGTCGGGGTGCCGTCCCTGACCACCACCGACTACATCAACACGATCCCGCCGGAGCGCGAACCGTGGTTCCCGGGTGACGAGCACGTCGAGCGGCGGCTGCGGGCGTACATCAGGTGGAACGCCGCGATGCTGGTGCACCGGGCGCAGCGCCCGGAGATCGGCGTCGGCGGCCACATCTCGACGTTCGCCAGCTCGGCGTCCCTCTACGAGGTGGGCTTCAACCACTTCTTCCGGGGCAAGAACCACCCCGGCGGCGGCGACCAGATCTTCTATCAGGGTCACGCCTCCCCCGGCATGTACGCCCGGGCGTTCCTCGAGGGCCGGCTCAGCGAGAACCAGCTCGACGGGTTCCGGCAGGAGCTGTCGCACCCCGGCGGCGGGCTGCCGTCGTACCCGCACCCGCGGCTGATGCCGGACTTCTGGGAGTTCCCCACCGTCTCGATGGGCCTCGGCCCGCTGAACGCCATCTACCAGGCGCGGTTCAACCGCTACCTGCAGCACCGGGGCATCAAGGACACCTCCCAGCAGCACGTCTGGGCGTTCCTGGGCGACGGTGAGATGGACGAGGTCGAGTCGCTCGGCGCGATCGGCGTGGCCGCCCGCGAGGAGCTGGACAACCTCACCTTCGTGATCAACTGCAACCTCCAGCGCCTGGACGGACCGGTCCGCGGCAACGGCAAGGTCATGCAGGAGCTGGAGGCGTTCTTCCGGGGCGCCGGCTGGAACGTCATCAAGGTCGTCTGGGGCCGGGAGTGGGATCCGCTGCTCGCCGCGGACACCGACGGCGCGCTGGTCAACCTGATGAACACCACGCCCGACGGTGACTACCAGACCTACAAGGCGGAGTCCGGGGCGTACGTGCGGGAGCACTTCTTCGGCCGCGACCCGCGGACCCGCAAGATGGTCGAAGGGCTGACCGACGACGAGATCTGGAACCTCAAGCGGGGTGGCCACGACTACCGCAAGCTCTACGCGGCCTACAAGGCGGCGATGGAGCACACCGGCCAGCCGACGGTGATCCTCGCCAAGACGATCAAGGGCTGGACGCTCGGCTCGCACTTCGAGGGCCGCAACGCCACGCACCAGATGAAGAAGCTGACGCTGGAGGATCTGAAGCTCTTCCGCGACCGCCTCTACCTGGACATCCCGGACAAGCAGCTGGAGGAGAACCCGTACCTCCCGCCGTACTACACCCCGGGCGAGAAGTCGGACGAGATCGCGTACCTGAAGGACCGGCGTCAGCAGCTCGGCGGCTACCTGCCCACCCGCAGCACCGCGCGCAAGACGCTGGCCATCCCTGGTAGCGAGCGGTTCTCCGACGTCAAGCGCGGGTCGGGCAAGCAGAAGGTCGCCACCACGATGGCGTTCGTCCGCCTGCTCAAGGACATCATGAAGGACAAGGAGTTCGGCAAGCGCTGGGTGCCGATCATCCCGGACGAGGCCCGTACCTTCGGTATGGACTCGCTGTTCCCGACGCAGAAGATCTACTCGCCGCACGGCCAGCGCTACACCGCCGTCGACCGGGATCTGTTCCTGTCGTACAAGGAGTCGACGACCGGCCAGATCCTGCACGAGGGCATCAACGAGGCCGGGTCGGTGGCCTCGTTCACCGCTGCGGGCACGGCGTACGCCACCCACGGCGAGCCGATGATCCCGCTGTACATCTTCTACTCGATGTTCGGCTTCCAGCGCACCGGCGACGGGTTCTGGGCGGCGGCGGACCAGATGGCGCGGGGCTTCGTGCTCGGCGCGACCGCCGGCCGGACCACGCTCAACGGTGAGGGCCTCCAGCACGAGGACGGCCACTCGCTGCTGCTCGCCGCCACCAACCCGGCGGTGGTCTCCTACGACGCGGCGTTCGCCTTCGAGCTGGCGCACATCGTGGAGAACGGCCTGCACCGGATGTACGGCGAGGCGCAGGAGAACATCTTCTACTACCTCACCGTCTACAACGAGCCGATCTTCCAGCCGGCCGAGCCGGAGGGCGTGGACGTCGAGGGCATCGTCAAGGGCATCCACCGCTACTCCCCCGCGCCGCAGGTCGGTGACGACGCGCCGAAGGCGAACATCCTCGCCTCCGGCACCGGCATGCAGTGGGCGCTCAAGGCCCAGCAGCTGCTCGCCGAGGACTGGGGCGTGTCCGCCGACGTGTGGTCGGTGACGTCCTGGACCGAGCTGCGCCGCGACGCGGTCCAGTGCGAGGAGCACAACCTGCTCAACCCGGGCGAGGAGCCGCGGGTGCCGTACATCGCGCGGAAGCTGGCCGACGCCGACGGGCCGAAGGTCGCGGTGAGCGACTGGATGCGCGCGGTGCCGGACCTGATCGCCCGCTGGGTACCCGGGGACTACACCTCGCTCGGCACCGACGGGTTCGGCATGTCGGACACGCGGCACGCGCTGCGCCGCCACTTCCACGTGGACGCCGAGTCGGTGGCGGTGGCCACGCTGCGCCAGCTCGCGCTGCGCGGCGTGGTGCCGGCGCACGTGCCGGCCGACGCGGCCCGCAAGTACGCGCTGGACGACGTCAACGCCGCCCCGGTCGGCGAGACCGGCGGCGACAGCTGAAAGGAGGGGCCCCTTCTTAACGTCTCCGGTAGAGGAGGGGCCCCTTCTTAACACCTCGGGCACAGACGACGACGGCCCGGCGTCCCTGGCGGGAACGCCGGGCCGTCACCATCGCGGGCGACGCCGGGACGGGCTCGGTCAGCCGACGGCGGCCAGGTCGGTCAGCCGGGCCAGCGAGTCCTCCAGGTCGGCGCCGACCCGGCGCAGGCCGAGCCGGAGCAGGGCCGCCTTGACGGGTCCGGCGGGCCACCGCACGACGATCAGGCGTACGACGGTGCCGCCGCCCTCCTCGTCCGGGGTCAGCTGGACGTAGATCTCGGTGCGCGCCTCGGCCCGGGCGCCGGCGCCCTTCGCGCGTTCGCGCCAGCCGATCAGGGTCGGCTCCTGGAAGGCGATCACCTCGGCCTCGTGCGCGGCGCCGCGTCCGGCCTGGACCAGCTGCCGCCGCCCGAATCCCTCCCCGGACAGGACCTCGGCCGCGCGGACTCCCGCCAGCCAGGCCGGCAGCTGCTCGGCGCGCTGCACGACGTCCCAGACCACATCCACCGGCGCCGCCACGTGCGCGCTTCGTTCCACGAGGATCATGAGTATCTTTCCCCCACTTAAATCACATCCGCGATATTTGGCACTCTATGTGTAAATCGGACTTAAGCGGACGGGTTCGGAAAAGACACGCCGAACTCCCTTGCGCCACCCAGTCATCTCGGCCTATGGCGCGTCGGTCCGCGGAGCCCTAGAGTCGCGAGCACGCTTCACGTTCTGGAGGGTGACTTGACGACCGCGCCGATGCCCGAGTTCCCCGCCGGCTTCCGCTGGGGGGTCTCCACCTCCGCGTACCAGATCGAGGGCGCGACCTCGGTCGACGGACGCGGTCCGTCCATCTGGGACACGTTCGCCCACGACCCGGGCCGGATCGCCGACGGCAGCACCGGCGACCAGGCGTGCGACCACTACCACAGGTACGCCGAGGACACCGCGCTGCTGGCCGGGCTGGGGGTGTCCGCGTACCGGTTCTCGATCGCCTGGCCCCGCATCCAGCCGACGGGCACCGGTCCGGCGAACGCCGCCGGGCTGGACTTCTACGACCGGCTGGTGGACGGGCTGCTCGCCGCCGGCGTGGACCCGGTCGCCACGCTGTTCCACTGGGACCTGCCGCAGGCCCTCGAGGACGCCGGCGGCTGGCTCAACCGGGACACCGCCGCCCGCTTCGCCGAGTACGCCGACCTGACCGCGGCCCGCCTCGGCGACCGGGTGAAGCTGTGGATCACGCTCAACGAGCCGTTCATCCACATGAGCCTCGGCCACGGCATGGGCGAGCACGCGCCCGGCCGCACGCTGCTGTTCGACGCCTTCCCGGTGGCCCACCACCAGCTCCTCGGGCACGGCCTCGCGGTCTCCGCGCTGCGCGCCCGCAGCACGTCCCCGGTGGCGATCGCCAACAACTACTCCCCCGTGCGGGTCGCCGACGACACCGACGCGGACCGGGCCGCCGCCGCGGCGTACGACGCGCTGCACAACCGGCTGTTCACCGATCCGCTGCTCGGACGCGGCTACCCGGACGCGCTCGGCCCCGAGCCGGGCGTGGTACGCGACGGCGACCTGGACGTCATCGCCGCCCCGATCGACGTGCTCGGCGTCAACTACTACAACCCGACCGGCATCCGGGCGCCGGAGGCGGACTCGCCGCTGCCGTTCGAGATCGTGCCGCTGGAGGGCTACCCGCGTACCGCGTTCGACTGGCCGGTGGCCCCGGACGGCCTGCGCGAGCTGCTGCTCCTCCTGCACGAGCGGTACGGCGACGCGCTGCCGCCGATCCAGGTCACCGAGAGCGGCTGCGCGTACGACGACGCGCCGGACGCCGAGGGCCGGGTGCACGACCCGGAGCGGATCGCGTACCTGGACGGGCACATCCGCGCGGTGCGCGAGGCGATGGCCGGGGGCGTGCCGGTGACCGGCTACTTCGTCTGGTCCCTGCTGGACAACTGGGAGTGGGCCGAGGGCTTCACCAAGCGGTTCGGCCTGGTGCACGTCGACTTCGACACGCAGCGACGGACGCCGAAGTCGTCGTACACCTGGTTCCGGGATCTGGTCCGGCGGTGACCACCGTCAACCCGACGCCGGCCTCGCTGCCGGCGGCGCTCGCGGAGCCGACCGTCCCGGTACGGCGGGGCTGGATCGCGCTGATCTTCGCGGCGAACCTGGGCGTCTGGATGGCGTTCTTCACCCCGATCCAGGTGCTGCTGCCGCAGCAGGTGGAACGGATCGCCCCGGCCGACAAGGAAGCCATGCTGGCGGTGGTCACCGGCATCGGCGCGCTCGCCGCGGTGCTGGCGAACCCGCTCGCCGGGGCGCTGTCCGACCGCACCTCGCTGCGGCTGGCCAACCGCCACTTCGGCCGCCGGCACGTCTGGACCGCGCTCGGCGCGGTGATCGGCGCGCTCGCCCTGGTGCTGCTGGCCCGGCAGAACACGATCGCCGGGGTGGCGGTGGCCTGGGTGGCAGCGCAGGTCTGCTTCAACGCGATGCTGGCGAGCCTCACCGCCGCGATCCCGGACCGGGTGCCGGTGGCGCAGCGCGGCGGCGTGTCCGGCTGGGTGGGCATCCCGCAGGCACTGGGCCTGGTCCTCGGCGCGGTGCTGGTCACCGCCGTGGTCACCGGCAACGCCGCCGGGTACGCGGCGATCGCACTCGCCGTACTGCTGCTGTCGCTGCCGTTCGCGCTGCTGACCCAGGACGACCACCTGCCCCGGGAGCACCGCCCGCCGCTGCGGCTGCGGTCGCTGTTCGCCTCGATGTGGATCAGCCCGCGCCGCCATCCCGACTTCGCCTGGGCCTGGTTCACCCGGTTCCTGGTGCAGACCGGAAACGCGCTGGGCACGCTCTACCTGCTCTACTTCCTCACCGACGGGGTACGGGTGGCCGACCCCGAGGGCTCCCTGCTGGTGCTGATCCTGCTCTACACGCTGGGCATGATGCTCACCGCGGTGGTCGCCGGGCGCATGTCCGACCGCTCCGGCCGGCGCAAGGTCTTCGTGATCGTCTCCGGGCTGATCATGGCGGTGGCGGCGACGCTGCTGGCGGCGGCACCGACCTGGCCGATGGCGATCGTCGCGGCGCTGCTGCTCGGCGCCGGATACGGCGTCTACCTGTCGGTGGACGCCGCCCTGATCACCCAGGTGCTGCCCGCCGCCACCGACCGGGCCAAGGACCTCGGCGTGATCAACATCGCCAACTCGGCGCCGCAGGTGCTCGGCCCGGCGCTGTCCGCGCCGATCGTCGTGCACCTCGGCGGCTACCCGACGCTGTACGCGGTCACCGCGGCGGTCACCCTTCTCGGCAGCGCCCTGGTCGTGAAGATCCGCTCCGTACCGTGACGTCCGCCGGCTGCCGCGCGTGTTAAGAAGGGGCCCCTTCACCTCAGGAGGCGTTAAGAAGGGGCCCTTCCTTTCTCGGTGGCGGTCCGCCGTAGGCTGGGGGGCGTGACGGTACGTGTACGCTTCGCCCCTTCCCCGACCGGTATGTTCCACGTCGGTGGTGCCCGTTCGGCGCTGCAGAACTGGATCTTCGCCAAGCAGCAGGGCGGGGTGTTCGTGCTGCGCATCGAGGACACCGACGCGGCGCGTAACCGGCCCGAGTGGACCGAGGGCATCCTCTCCGCGCTCGACTGGATCGGCATCGCCCGGGGCAGCTACGAGGGCCCGTACTTCCAGTCCTCGTACGCGGGCGAGCACCGGGCCGCCGCGCAGCGCCTGTACGAGGGCGGCCGGGCCTACTACTGCGACTGCACCCGCGAGGACGTGCAGGCGCGTACCGGCCCGCAGCAGCGCGGCTACGACGGCTTCTGCCGCGACCGCGGCCTGGAGCCGGGCGAGGGCCGGGCACTGCGCTTCCGTACGCCCGACGAGGGCGAGACAGTGGTGGTCGACCTGGTCCGCGGCGAGCCGACGTTCGAGAACAAGCTGATCGAGGACTTCGTCATCGCCCGCGGTGACAGCTCCCCGGTGTTCCTGCTGGCGAACGTGGTCGACGACATGTCGATGGGGATCACCCACGTGATCCGGGCCGAGGAGCACCTGCCGAACACCCCGAAGCAGCAGCTCCTGTGGGACGCGCTCGGCGTCAAGCCGCCGATCTGGGCGCACGTGCCGGTGGTGGTGAACGAGAAGCGGCAGAAGCTGTCCAAGCGGCGCGACAAGGTCGCCCTGGAGGCGTACCGGGACGAGGGCTACCTCGCCGACGCGATGCGCAACTACCTGATGCTGCTGGGCTGGGCGCCCTCGGGCGACCGGGAGATCGTGCCCTGGTCGGTGATCGAGGAGGAGTTCCGGCTGGACGAGGTCAACCCGTCCCCGGCGTTCTTCGACGAGAAGAAGCTGCGCGCGTTCAACGGCGACTACATCCGGGCGCTGCCGGTGGCGGACTTCGTCGAGGCGTGCCGGCCGTGGCTCACCGGCACCGAGACCATCGCCCCGCCGCCGTGGCAGCCCGAGGAGTTCGACCCGGCCGCGTTCGCGGCGGTGGCCCCGCTGGCGCAGACCCGGATCGCGGTGCTCAGCGAGATCGTGCCGAACGTCGACTTCCTGTTCCTGGCCGACCCGCTGATCGACGAGGCGGCCTGGGCCAAGGCCATGAAGGAGGGCGCCGCCGATTTGCTGGACGCGGCGATCGTCGCGTTCGAGGCGCTGGAGTCCTGGGACGCCGAGTCGCTGAAGGCCACGCTGGAGGCGGTCGGCGCGGAGCGCGGGCTGAAGCTCGGTAAGGCGCAGGCACCGGTACGCGTCGCGGTCACCGGGCGCACCGTCGGCCTGCCGCTGTTCGAGTCGCTCGAGGTGCTCGGCCGCGACCGTACGCTGACCCGGCTGCGCGCCGCCCGCGTACGCCTGGTCTGAGCCGCTCAGCGCCGGGTGGCCCGGCGGCGCAGCAGCAGCCCGCCGCCCAGCGCCGCGAGCACCACCACCGCGCCGGCCGCCCACAGCCAGCCCGTACCGCCGTCGTCGTCCGCTCCGGCGGCGGCCGGGGTCGGGCTCGCCGGGGACGGCACGGCGCTGGTGGGCGCGGCGGTCGGCGCGGCGCTGGTGGGCGGCACCGTCGCCGACGGCGACTCGGCCGGGGTGCCGGCGGTCAGGGTGAACCGGACCTCCCCCTTGATCGGGTGTCCGTCGTCGGAGGCCAGCCGGTAGGTCACGATGTAGAGGCCGGCCGCGCCCGGCCGGAACGGCACGATCACGCGCTTGCCGGAGAAGGTCGGCGCGCCGCCGGTAGCGGCCACGTTGTCCGGGCCGGTGACGGTGACCTCGGTGGTCGCCTCCTTCGGCGTGGCGAGGAACCGCAGCTCGATCCGCTCCGGCGCGGCGGCCAGCCGGGCCCCGTCGCGCGGATCGCTGCCGGTCAGCGAGTTGTGCGCGGCGGCCGGCGCGGCCGGCAGCAGCGCGAACGCCGCCACCACCCCGAGCACGACCATCCAGGTACGTGTCACACGGGCGACCCTGCCCCCCATGGTTCCCTCCGTCCGGGTAGGATCCGGCCGATGATCATCGACCGCTCATTGGTCGGTCTCAGCTCGCAGATAGTTCCAAATACTCTTCCACCAGCTGCAACCGAGCGCCGTTCTGCGGAGTCTTTGTGGTGGACACCGGTCCAGTGTGACCTGCAGCGGAAGCCAGCCATCGAACGGGGCGAGGAGGCGGCGATGGTCCGAAGGGTGAGACGGCTGCTCGTCGCCGTGACCGGGAGCGTAGCGGCCCTGGCGTGCACGCTGGCCCTGGCCGGCACGGCAGCGGTTCAGGCCGCGCCGAAGCCCAAGCCGGCTCCGACCGGCGTCGACATCACCGGCGAGCGGCTCGACGCGCCGTTGCAGCTGCGCGCCGACGTCAGCCCGAACGAGGTCAACCTGGTGGTCGACCAGGTCAAGTGGCTCGGCACGACCGGTCAGCTGCGCGGCCCGGCCGCCAAGGATCTCGGTCCGAAGTACACGGTGGTGGTGCTCGCCGCCGCCGGCCCGCAGCGCACCTACGACCTGTTCCCGCTGGCCAAGGGCGGTCCCCGGATCTACCGGCCGGGCAAGCAGCCGGACCTGAGCAGCACCCGCGCCGGCTGGTTCTTCGGCCGGCTCAACATGCCCGAGACGCTGCGCTCGGTGGGCGTGCCGATGCCGGCGCAGTTCGACACGCTCGCCGGCGGTGTCGGCGGCGGCGAGCGGGTGCTTCCGGAGGAGGCGCTCGACCCGGTGCAGAACATCGACACCGCGCTCGGCGAACTCCAGCGGCTGCTGCTGCTCAACGTGGGCATCGTGCTCGTCATCACCGCCGGGCTGGCCGGCATCGCGCTGCTGGTCCGCCGCCGCACGCGCTGAGCCCGGCCCGGCGGTCAGGTCCGTCAGCCCGGCAGGCGGCGCGTCAGCACCAGCGGCGCGGCGGGCGCTCCCGGCGGGTGGTGCGGTTGCGCGGGCGTACCGCGCCGTGCCGATGGGCACCCGCCCAGCCCGCGAGATCGCTGCGGCAGTTCCGGTCGGACGGCTCGTCGTCGGCCGGGTGCGCCGGCTCCGCCGCCCGCTGCCGGGGCACGCCCGGCTCGTCCTCGGCGCGCTCCGGCACCCGGCCGGCCGGCTGCTCGCCCTGATGGTTCAGGCACGGCCGGCGCGGGTGCGTGGCAGTCACCGGCTGGTCGTGGCCCCGCCGGCAGGCCTCACCCTGGGCGCAACCGTGCTCGGCCTCCCCCTGCGCCATCCCGGCCCCCCTCACGCGTCGCCCTCGCCCGCCCGGCCGGAGTCTGGCCCGGCGTGCCCTGACACCGTACTGGCCCGGCCGGACGAGATCGTCAGCGCGTACCGGTGGAGATCGTCACGCCACCGCGGGCCCGCCGCCTCGAAGTGGATCCGCTGGTCACGCCGTGTCAGGCTGGTGCGGTGAGCGAACCGGGGGGAACGGAGACGTCGGCGACGCTGCGCCGCATCGAGCGGGCGGCGGGCGGCCTGGCGACCGCCAGCGTGGCCCGGATGGACGAGACGCTGCCGTGGTTCCGTGAGCTGCCCGCCGACCAGCGCTCCTGGGTCATGCTCGTCGCCCAGGCCGGCGTGCGCTCCCTGGTGCAGTGGCTGCGTCAGGGCGGCGGCGCGACCGACCGCACCCAGGAGGTGTCGGACGAGGTCTTCGCCGCCGCGCCGCAGGCACTGGCCCGCTCGATCAGCCTCCAGCAGACCGTGGCGCTGATCAAGGTGACCATCGACGTGGTCGAGGAGCAGGTGTCGGACCTGGCCGTACCGGGCGAGGAACAGTCGCTGCGGGAGGCGGTGCTGCGCTTCTCCCGGGAGATCGCGTTCGCCGCCGCGCGGGTGTACGCCCGGGCCGCCGAGAGCCGCGGCTCCTGGGACGCCCGATTGCAGGCGCTGCTTGTCGACGCGCTGCTGCGCGGCGACTCCCCGGACGTGCTGGCCAGCCGCGCCGCCGCGCTGGGCTGGACCGACGCGCCGCCGGTGGCGGTGGCGGTGGGCCGCTCCCCCGGCGGCGAGGTGGCGGCCGTGCTGCACACCGTCTACCGGCAGGCCCGCCGGATCGGCGTCGAGGTGATCGGCGGCGTGCACGGCGACCGCCTGGTCATCGTGCTGGGCGGGGCCGCCGACCCGGTGGCGGCCACGGAGAAGCTGCGTACCGCCTTCGGTGAGGGGCCGGTGGTGGTCGGCCCGGCGGTGCCCAGCCTGGACGAGGCCACCGAGTCGGCGCGGGCCGCGCTGGCCGGGTTCCGGGCCGCGCCGGCCTGGCCGACCGCGCCGTGCCCGGTCGCCGCCGACGAACTGCTCCCGGAACGCGCGCTGGCCGGGGACACCGAGGCCCGCCGCCGGTTGCGGCACGACGTGTACGCGGCACTGGCCCGCTCCGGCGGTGAGCTGCTGGAGACGCTCGACGCGTTCTTCGCCGCCGGCGGCACGCTGGAGAGCGCCGCCCGGGCGCTGTTCGTGCACCCGAACACCGTGCGCTACCGGCTGAAGCGGATCGCCGAGGTGACCGGTTTCTCCCCACTGGCTCCGCGCGACGCGTTCGCGCTGCAGGTCGCGCTCACAGTGGGACGCCTCGACCCGGTGGTGCCGGCGGCCTCCGACCGGCGATGATCGCCAGCGATCTTTGTAGGTTTCCTCTAAAGGTTCTAGTGTGGTTTGGTGCCGTACGTTACAGCGCGGCACGCCGGGATCCGTCAGAGTCGTACACGTGCTCGCCGTACTCTCTCCCGGACAGGGTTCGCAGAAGCCCGGCTTCCTCGCGCCGTGGCTCGACCTCCCCGGCGCCGAGGCGCGTCTGCGCTGGTGGTCGGCGCTCGCCGGGGTGGATCTGATCCACCTGGGCACCCGGGCGGACGCGGACGAGATCAAGGACACCGCCCGTACCCAGCCGCTGCTGGTCGCCGCCGCGCTGCTCGCCGCCGAGCACCTGCCGATGCACGACGTCGGCCTGGCCGCCGGGCACAGCGTCGGTGAGCTGGGCGCCGCCGCGCTGGCCGGGGTGCTGCCGGCCGAGGCCGCCGTGACGCTCGCCGGCGTACGCGGACGGGAGATGGCCGCCGCCTGCGCGCTGGAGCCGACCGGCATGGCCGCCGTGCTCGGCGGCGACCCGGACGAGGTGCTCGCCACGCTTGAGTCGCACGGGCTGCACCCGGCCAACCGCAACGGCGCCGGTCAGATCGTCGCCGCCGGCGCGGTCGACGCGCTGGACAAGCTGGCCGCCGAGCCGCCGACCCGCACCCGGGTCATCCGGCTCCAGGTGGCGGGCGCGTTCCACACGCCGTACATGGCGCCGGCCGAGACCGCGCTCGCCGCGGTCGCCGCCGGTGTCCCGGCCGCCGCCCCGGCCCGGATCCTGCTGTCCAACCTCGACGGTGCGCCGGTCGGGCACGGCCCCGAGACGGTACGCCGGCTGGTCCGGCAGGTGACCGCCCCGGTCCGCTGGGACCTGTGCATGCGTACGCTGGCCGACCTCGGCGTCACCGGCGTGATCGAACTGCCGCCCGCCGGCACGCTCGCCGGACTGGTCAAGCGGGAACTCAAGGGCGAGGGCGCACCCGAGATCGTCACCCTGAACACCCCGGCCGACCTGCCCGCCGCGCGCCGCCTGATCGCCCGGCACGCCGGCCCCGCCGCCCGCCCGACCGCGCCGTCGTTCCGGGTGGTCGTCTCCCCCGCCGCCGGCCGCCTCGACCTGTCGGCCGCACCGGTCGAAGGCACCGAGGTACGCGCCGGTGAGGTCCTCGGCCACGTCACCACCGGCCGGGGCCCGGTCGAGGTGACCGCACACGACAACGGGCCGCTCGTCGAGTGGCTCGCACACCACGACGACCCGGTCGCACCGGGCCAGCCCCTCGTCCGTATCGGAGGAACGCACTAAATGGCCGGCAGCCGGATCGTCGCGATGGGGCACTACCAGCCCTCCCGCGTCGTCACGAACGACGAGATCGCCCAGATGGTCGACACCAACGACGAGTGGATCCGGGACCGGGTCGGCATCGTCACCCGGCGGATCGCGGGCGACGAGACGGTGGCCGACATGGCAACCGCCGCCGCCGGCAAGGCACTCGCCAACGCCGGGCTGACCGCCGCCGACATCGACCTGGTCGTGGTGGCGACCTGCACGTCCGTGGACCGCAGCCCCAACGTGGCCTGCCGGGTCGCGGCCAAGCTGGGCATCGACGCGCCCGGGGCGTACGACCTCAACACCGCCTGCTCCGGTTTCGCGTACGCGCTGGGCACCGTCGACCACGCGATCCGGGCCGGTGCGGCGCGCAACGCGATCGTCATCGGCGCGGAGAAGCTCTCCGACTTCACCGACTGGACCGACCGCTCGACCTGCATCATCTTCGCCGACGGCGCCGGGGCGGCGGTGGTCAGCGCGACCGCCGACGACGAGCCGGCCGGGATCGGGCCGGTGGTCTGGGGTTCCGCGCCGGAGAAGAGCGACGCGGTCCGGATCGAGGGCTGGCAGCCGTACATCACCCAGGAGGGCCAGTCGGTGTTCCGCTGGGCCACCACCGCGCTGGCCCCGCTCGCGCTACAGGCGTGCGAGCGCGCCGGGGTGGACCCGTCGGAGCTGGCCGCGTTCGTGCCGCACCAGGCCAACGCCCGGATCATCGACGGCATCGCCAAGCGGCTGAACATCCCGGACGCGATCATCGCCAAGGACATCGTCGAGTCCGGCAACACGTCGGCGGCGAGCATCCCGCTGGCCCTGTCGAAGCTGGTCGAGCGGCGCGAGGTGCCCTCGGGCGCCCCGGTGCTGCTGTTCGGCTTCGGCGGCGGCCTGACCTACGCCGGTCAGGTCGTGCGCTGCCCCTGAGACCCCCTCGGGCGCGAACGCGCCGAGGTGCGTGACCGGCGACGCCGGTCACCGGAACCCCCGATGAGAGGAACCAACCGCAATGACCCGTGACGAGATCACCGCCGGCCTCGCCGAGATCCTCGAAGAGGTTGCCGGGGTGAACCCGGACGACGTGGCCGAGGGGAAGTCCTTCACCGACGACCTCGACGTCGACTCGCTCTCCATGGTCGAGGTCGTGGTGGCGGCCGAGGAGAAGTTCGGCGTCAAGATCCCGGACAACGAGGTGCAGAACCTCAAGACCGTCGGGGACGCGGTCAGCTACATCGAGGCGCAGTCCTGATCATGAGTCGTCCCGACGTCGTCGTCACCGGGCTCGGCGCGACGACCCCGCTCGGCGGGGACGTCGCGTCGACCTGGGACGCCATGCTCGCCGGCCGCTCCGGGGTGAGTGCGCTCACCCAGGAGTGGGCCGCGCAACTGCCCGTCCGGATCGCCGCCGAACTGGCGGTCGACCCGTCCGAGGTGCTGGACCGGGTGAAGCTGCGCCGGCTCGACCGCTCGGAGGCGATCGCCATCATCGCCGCCAAGCAGGCGTGGGCCGACGCCGGTCTGGACGAGGCCGCGCCGGACCCGGAGCGCCTGGCGGTCAGCGTGGGCTCGGGCATCGGCGGCGCCACCACCCTGCTCGCCCAGGACGACATCCTGGAGGCGTCCGGACCGCGGCGGGTCTCCCCGCACACCATCCCGATGCTGATGCCGAACGGCCCGGCCGCCTGGGTCGGTCTGGAGCTGGGCGCCAAGGCCGGCGTCCACACCGTGGCCAGCGCCTGCGCGACCGGCGCGGAGGCGATCGCGCTGGGCCTGGACATCATCCGCGCCGGCCGGGCCGACGTGGTGGTGGCCGGCGGCACCGAGGCGGTCATCCACCCGCTGCCGATCGCCGGCTTCAGCTCGATGCGGGCCATGTCGACCCGCAACGACGAGCCGGAGCGGGCCTCCCGGCCGTGGGACTCCGGTCGCGACGGCTTCGTCCTCGGTGAGGGCGCGGGCGTGGTGATCCTGGAGCGCGCCGACCACGCCGCCGCCCGGGGCGCCCGGGTGTACGCGCGCCTGGCCGGCGCGGGGATCACCTCGGACGCGTACGACATCGTGCAGCCGCACGCCGAGGGTGAGGGCGCCATCCGCGCCATCGCCCGGGCGGTCGCCGACGCGGACGTGGCCCGTACCGACATCGTGCACGTCAACGCGCACGCCACCTCCACCCCGGTCGGGGACATGCTGGAGATCGGCGCGCTGCGTCAGGCGGTCGGCGACCACCCGGTGCTCACCGCCACGAAGTCGATGACCGGGCACCTGCTCGGCGCGGCCGGCGCGCTGGAGTCGATCGCCACCATCCTGGCCATCCGGGACGGCGTGATTCCGCCGACGATCAACCTGGACGACCCGGACGAGGGCCTGACCCTGGACGTCGCCGCGCACAAGGCGCGTCACATGGAGATCCCGGCGGCGCTGAACAACGCGTTCGGCTTCGGCGGGCACAACGTCGCGCTGGTCTTCACCCGCCCCTGATCGGATGTAAGGAAGGGCCCCTTCTTAACAGTCGCTGTTAAGAAGGGGCCCTTCCTCTACCGCAGGCGTTAAGAGGGGGCCCTTCCTTACACCTCAGCTGCGGTTGCGGGGGTGCTGCCGGGCGGTGCGCTCGTTGCCGCGCCGGTAGTTGCCGGTCCACCGGGCCATGACCAGCTGCGGGTCGTCGCCGACCTCGGCCAGGAACTGCGCCGCCCGGCCACCGCGCAACGTGCCGGCGACCCGGCCGTGATGCGTGATGACCACAGTGCCGTCGGCGCACTCGACGTACCGGAATCCCTGTGCTGCCTCTCCCATGGGCGCCACCCTGCCAGCCGGCCGCCCCGGGCCGCACCCGAGTTACGGCGGCGGTCAGGTACGGCAGGTGGTGGCGGGCAGGCCGGAGACCGGCACCGGGGAGCGGCCGGCCGGGCGGGCCTTGCCGGCGAGCACCGCGGCCAGCCCGGTCATCGAGGCCCGGGTGGACGAGTAGGTCGCCATCAGCGTCGGGGACTTCGCCGCGGACAGCACGTACGGCGTGTCCATCGCCACCGTCACGGCGGCGCCGGCGCTCAGGTCCTTCGCGCCGTCGCCGTACCCGACCAGGTGCACCACGGTGCCGCCGGAGGGCACCACCTTGACCCCGGCCGCGGTGAGCGCCTCGGTCAGCAGCTTGCGGGTGCGCTCCCGGCCACCGGAGGAGGTCACGCTCACCGGGCCGGTCACCGCGCCGCCACACTTGCCGCGCAGCACCGTCACCGCGGCGGTGGCCAGGTCGTCGGCGGCCTTGCGGTGGGCGGCACCGTCGAGCGTGGACAGCGCGGGGGTGTCCCGCCCGGCCAGCCGGAACTTCATGGTCAGCACCCGGGTGACCGCCTCGACCAGGCGTGCCCGGGGCAGCGAGCCGTCCTTGAGCGCGGCGCGCAGCCCGTCGTACGCCTGGGTGACGTTCGGGGTCATCAGGATGAGGTCGTTGCCGGCGTTGAGCGCGCGTACGGCGGCCTCGCCCGGCGACCACTTCTTCGCCGGGGCCATGTTCATCCCGTCGGTGATCACCACACCCTGGAAGCCGAGCTGGCCGCGCAGCACGTCGGTGAGCAGCTTGCGGGAGAACGTCGCGGGGGTGCCCGGGTCGACCGCCTTGACGTCCAGGTGGGCCGACATCACCGCCATGGCCCCGGCGCCGATGCCGGACCGGAACGGCGGGAACGCGAGGCGGTCCAGCTCGGCGCGGGACTGCTTGATCACCGGCAGTTCGGTGTGCGAGTCCTCGGCGCTCAGGCCGTGCCCGGGGAAGTGCTTGACGGCGGCGCCGACGCCCTCGGCCTGCAGGCCGCGTACCGCGCCCGCCACCTGCGGGGACGCGGTCGCCGGGTCGGCGCCGAAGGAGCGGGAGCCGATCACCGCGCTGCGGGTCGCCAGCACGTCGGCGACCGGCGCGAAGTCGAGGTTGATGCCCATCGCGGCCAGCTCGGCCCCGGCGGCCCGCCAGGCGGCCTCGGTGAGTGCCGGGTTCCCGGCGGCGCCGGCGGCGAGCGGGCTGGGCAGCAGCGTCACCCCGTCGGTGATCCGGGTGACCACGCCGTACTCCTGGTCGGTGCCGATCAGGAACGGCGCGGCGCCGGCGGGCAGTTTGCCGGCGGCGGCGCGCAGCCCGTCGGTGAGCGCCCGGACCTGCTTGGGGTTGTCCACGTTCGTGGTGGCCTGGTTGCCGGAGGTGGGGTCGTCGGCGCTGAAGCCGACCAGGATCACGCCGCCGAGGCGGTACTTCGCCACCATCTCGGCGGGGGTGTCGACGCCGGCGAGCGCCCGGTTCCCGGCCGCCGAGCCGGCCGACACCTGGGTGGCGGAGCTGCCGTAGGCGTACGGCATCAGCACCTGCCCGACCAGATCCTCGTCGCTCAGCGTGCCGACGAGCGCGGCCGCGCGGGCGGCCGGATCGGTGGCCGGCGGGTCACTCGGCGCGGGCGCTGCGGACGACGGCGCCGGGCTCGTCGGGGCGGGCCGGGGACGGTCCGGCCCGTCCGAGCACCCGGAGACGAGCAGCGCGGTCAGTGCGGCGAGCGCGACGGCGGAGCGCCGCGGGGAAATCGACACGCGGCCCACCGTATCGGGGCAACTCGGCCGCCGTCACCCGACCCGGGTGAGCAGCGTCACCGGCGCGCCGTCGCCGGCGTACCGGTAGGGCTCCAGCTCGGCGTCCCAGGCGGTGCCGAGCGCCTTGTCCAGGGCGTGGGCCAGCGCCTCCGGGCCGCGCGCGGCGGCCATCAGGCTGCGGAGGCGGTCCTCGCCGAGCTGGATGTCGCCGGCCGCGCCGACAGCGGCCCGGAACAGGCCCCGGCCCGGTACGTACATGAAGCGCTCGCCGTCGACGCCGGGACTGGGTTCCTCGGTGACCTCGAAACGGATCATGGGCCACTGCCGGAGGGCAGCGGCCAGCTCCGCGCCGGTCCCCGGGCTGCCGGTCCAGCCGCACTCGGCGCGACGGGCGGCCGGATCGACGGGCTGCGCCGTCCAGTGCAGGTTGACCGGCGCGGCGAGGACGCGCGCGATCGCCCACTCGACGTGCGAGCACACGGCGAGCGGGGTCGAGTGGACGTATACGACGCCACGCGTTGGCACGGTGACCTCCCGGTGAGCCGAGGTGCGTCTTCCCCTACGACCTCGTCCTACCGAGTGGTACCTGGCACACATGATGACCCGTGTGACTGGTGGTGCGCCAGCGAATCGGAAAATTCGCCGGGCCCCGGAGCGGGAAATACCCGGGTGGCGGACCCGGTTATGCCCTCTGACGCCGCGACGACCAGCCAGGTGTCGTGGTCGTGTACAGTTCTCTGGGCGGTTCTCTGTGCCGCCGTACATCTTCGCGGGCCGGCGCCCACCCGGGCGTCATCCGCACAGCCCCCGGACGGCCTTCCGTCCCCACCGTACGTCTGCAAGGAGTACCTCCGTGGCGAGCAACACCTCTAAGACCGCGCGCGCGTCCGTCCGGGCCGGCCAGGCTGGCCAGGGTGGCGCCCTCAGCGTGCTGGGCGAGTTCAAGTACCTGATCCCGCTCAACGGCGGCAAGCACGCCTACGTGCGCAACCTGACCAACGGCAAGACCGCGCACCTGCGCACCGACTCCGACGCGTTCGTCGAGGAGATCCGGGTGCTGGCCGCCGCCGGCCACGCCGCCAAGATCCGCGCCGAGATCAACGGCCTGGCCGCGTCCTACCCGGACCACGGCTGGGACGCCACCGAGAAGCGCCTGGTCGAGGCCGGCGTCTTCGAGGGCTGAGCGCCCTCACCCGCACCACCGCGACCGCCCGCCGGGATCACCCCGGCGGGCGGTTTCGCGTCCGCTCCCGCGGCAGCAGCGTGACCTCGCCCGTGGCCAGGTCGTAGAGCGCGCCCTCCACCGCCAGCTCACCGGCGTCCACCGGGCCGGCCAGCCGGTCGTCGCGGCGCAACGCGGCCACCGTGCGCCGGACGTGGCGGCGGATCGCCAGCGGATGCGCGTCCGGGTCGTCCACGCCGACGTCGGTCACCGCCGGGGCGATCCGGTCCACCACGTACGCCAGGTCGCCGCCGGGCCGCCGCCCGGTGCGCAGCGCCTCGACCGTCGAGCCGACCGCGCCGCAGCGCTCGTGCCCCAGCACCATCACCAGGCGTACGCCGAGCTGCTCCACCACGTACTCGATCGAGCCCCGGACGGCCCGGTCCAGCACGTGCCCGCCGGTACGGATCACGCAGATCGAACCGAACGTCTGGTCGAAGATCGCCTCCAACGGCACCCGCGAGTCGATACAGCCCAGCACCACCGCGTACGGCTGCTGGTCGCCGGAGGCCACCGCCGCGGCGGCGGTGACGTCGTGCCCGTGCACCGGCCGGCCGCTGACGAAGCGGCGGTTGCCGGCGAGCAGCTCGGCCAGCGCGGCGCGCGGACTGGTGGACGGCATGCCTCCCAGCCTGGTCACCGATCCGACGCCGTGGGGCCGGACCGGAATCTTCTCTCCGGGCCGGTTGCCGTGGTCTCATGGCGGGTAACGCCGGTGTCACCGCCGGGTCATCCGGTGGACACACATCGGCGGGCCCGGGAGGTGGACGATGCCGGACCTGGAACTGCGGCTCCCCGACGACGTACGCCTGCACGTCAGCGTCACCGGGCCGGTCGACGCCGAGGTCACCGCCGTCCTGCTGCACGGCTGGACGCTGGACGGGCGCAGCTGGCACCGTCAGGTCGCCGAGCTGCGGGAACGCTTCGGCGGCCGGGTCCGCCTGGTCACCTACGACGCGCGCGGCCACGGCCGGTCGAGCTGCCTGGCGCTGCGCGACGCCACCCTCGCCCAGCTCGGTGACGACCTGGCGGCGGTGGTCGACGAGATCGTCCCGTCCGGCCCGATCGTCCTGGTCGGGCACTCGATGGGCGGGATGACGGTGATGGAGTACGCCCACCGCCACCCCGACCGGTTCGCCGCGCGTACCGCCGGTCTGGTCTTCGTCTCCACCACCGCCGAGGGGCACACGCACACCGCGTACGGCCTGTCCCCGCGGATCACCCGGCTGATCCGGCTGGCCGAGACGACGGGCGCCGGGGTGCTGGCGCGCTGCGGCGGCTGGCGACCCCCGCACGCGCTGCTGCGCGCGCTGCGCCCGAGCATCCGCTGGATGCTGTTCGGCGACCGCTGCGACCCGGCGGACATCCGGCTGGTCACCTCCGCGGTGGCCCGGGCCACGCTGCGCTCGATCGGCGGTTTCCGCGCCTCGATCGGCGCCCAGCACCGGCTGGAGACGCTCGCCGCGCTCGGCGGGCTGCCGGCCGCCGCGCTGGTCGGGGACCGGGACCGGCTCACCCCGCCGCCCTGCGCCGAGTCGATCGCGGCGGCGCTGCCCACCACGGAGCTGACGGTCTGCCCCGGTGCCGGGCACATGCTGATGATGGAGCGCCCCGACGAGGTGAACGCGGCCCTCGCCGGCGTGCTGGACCGGGTGCTGGCCGGTCGCCCGGCGACCCGCCTCTGAGCGTCTCCGGCTCGCGAGCGGCACTGACGTACGCCACGTGCGCGGCATGCCCCGGCGTGCCGGTTGCCGGCGGCCCGTACCCTCATTCAGCCCGTCGTGCCCTCCGAACACAGGAGCATCCGCGTTGACCGACCAGACCACGCTGGACCGGGAGATCGCCGCCGAGCAGCGCCACCTCGACCGGGTGTACGCCAGGCTGGCCGAACTGCGCCGGTCGGCGGCCGACGCCGAGCGGGAGGGCTACCGGCTGGCCCGGGTCGGCAACTTCGGCGCGCTGGTCGAGCGGGACGCGATGGTCTTCCACGCCGCCCAGCGCCGGCACGTGCTGGACGCCGAGCACGAGGGGCTGGTGTTCGGGCGGCTGGACCTGCGTACCGGGCAGGTGCTGCACGTCGGCCGTCTCGGTGTGCGGGGCGTGGACGCGGAGACGCTGGTGGTGGACTGGCGGGCACCCGCCGCCGCCGCGTTCTACCAGGCCACGCCCTCCGAGCCGCGCGGCGTGGTGCGTCGGCGCACGATCCAGTCGGCCTCGGAGAAGGTCACCCGGATCGAGGACGACCTGCTGGACCCGGAGGCCGCGCCGCCGGACATGGCGGTGGTGGGTGACGGGGCGCTGCTGGCCACGCTGTCCCGGGCCACCGGCCGGGGCATGCGCGACATCGTCGCCACCATCCAGCGGGAGCAGGACGAGGCGATCCGTTCCCCCGGCAACGGCGTCACGATCGTCTCCGGCGGCCCGGGCACCGGGAAGACGGCGGTGGCGCTGCACCGGGCCGCGTACCTGCTCTACTCCGACCGGGGCCGGTACGCCGGCGGCGGCATCCTGGTGGTCGGCCCGTCCGGTGTGTTCGTCGAGTACATCGCCTCGGTGCTGCCGTCGCTGGGCGAGGAGACCGCCACGCTGCACTCGCTCGGCTCGCTGTTCCCCGGGCTGTCCGCGTCCCGGACCGACCCGCCGGACGTCGCGGCGGTGAAGGGTTCGCTGCGGATGCGCCGGGTGCTGGAACGCGCGGTACGCGACGCGGTGCCGGACTCCCCCGCCGAGCTGCGCCTGCTCTACCGGGGCGAGCTGCTGCGCCTGGAACGTCCCGCGCTGGACGCGATCCGGGACCGCACGCTGGCCCGTGGCGCGCGCCGCAACGAGGTACGCCGGGCGGCGTTCGACGCGGTGCTCGCCGCGCTCTACGCGCAGGCCCGTACGCTGCGGGTGGGCCGGTTGCCGGAGCAGCCCGCGTTCGAGGACGAGATCATCGAGCGGCCGGAGTTCCGCGAGTTCCTCAAGGCGTGGTGGCCCCGGCTGCACCCGCGGCACGTGCTGGACTGGCTGGCCCGCCCGGACCGGCTGCGCCGATACGCCGGGGGCGTCCTGTCCTCGGCGGAGATCCGGCTGCTCGGCGACGCGTACCGGACGCTGGCGACCGAGGGGCTGACGGTGGCCGACATCGCGCTGCTGGACGAGCTGGACGCGCTGCTCGGCAAGCCGGTGCGGCGGGCCCGGCCCAAGCGCGACCCGTACCAGCTCGCCGGTGGCGTGCGCGAGCTGAGCACGTACGCCGACCGGCAGCGCGCCGCCCGCGCGGCGGCGCGGGAGCGTCCGGACGACTACCGCGACTACGCGCACGTGGTGGTGGACGAGTCGCAGGACGTCTCGCCGATGCAGTGGCGGATGGTCGGCCGGCGCGGGCGGCTGGCGTCCTGGACGGTGGTCGGTGACCCGGCGCAGACCGCCTGGACCGGCGACCCGCAGGAGCTGGACCGGGCCCGTGACCAGGCGCTGGGCCGGCGCAAGCGGCACCGCTACGAGCTGACCACCAACTACCGGAACTCGGCGGAGATCTTCGCGGTGGCGGCGGCGGAGATCCGCCGCCTCTACCCGGACCTGCCGCTGCCCGACGCGGTGCGGTCCACCGGCGTGCCGCCGGTCGAGCGCACGGTGCCCGCCGCCGACCTGCCGGCGGCCACCGTCGAGGCGGCCGAGGCGCTGCTCGCGCAGGTGGAGGGCACCGTCGGGGTGATCACGCCGGTGCCGCGCCGGGACGAGGTCGCCGGCTGGCTGGGCGGGCTCGGCGCGGGCCGCCTCCAGGTGGTGACCAGCCTGCAGGCCAAGGGCATGGAGTACGACGGCGTGGTGCTGGTGGCACCGAGCGAGATCCGGGCCGACCCCGGCTCGGGTGTGCGCACGCTGTACGTGGCGCTGTCGCGGGCCACCCAGCGGCTCACCACGCTCGATCCCGTCTGACGGACACCCGACGTTGATCCAGCCGTCACCCACAGTTCAGTTGCATACATAGCGATGTGAACATACATTGGGCCTGGCCGGTACGGGGCAGGAAGGGTGTTGGCGTGGGCGCAGGTCATGACCACAGCGGCGCGGTGACCAACGCGGCGCACCGCCACCGGGGCCGCCTCTGGGCCGCCTTCGCGCTGCTCGCCGCCCTGATGGTGGTCGAGGCGGTGGCCGCGTTCACGACCGGCTCGCTGGCGCTGCTCTCCGACGCCGGGCACATGTTCACCGACGTCCTCGGCATCGGCATGGCGCTGGCCGCGATCACCGCCACCCGCCGCGCCGGCACCGACCCGCAGCGCACGTTCGGGCTCTACCGGCTGGAGGTGCTCGCCGCCCTCGCCAACGCCGTCCTGCTCGGCGCCGTGGCGATCTACGTCCTGGTCGAGGCGGTACGCCGGTTCGGCGAGCCGCCGGAGGTGCTGGCCGGCCCGATGCTCGTGGTGGCGGTGCTCGGCCTGCTCGCCAACATCGTCGCGTTCGCGCTGCTGCGCGCCGGGGCGAAGGAGAGCATCAACCTGCGCGGGGCGTACCTGGAGGTGCTCGGCGACCTGCTCGGCTCGCTCGGCGTGATCGCCGCGGCGCTGGTCATCGCGGTGACCGACTGGTGGTGGGCGGACCCGCTGGTCGCCGTCGGGATCGGCCTGTTCATCCTGCCGCGCACCTGGCGGCTCGGCCGGGCCGCGCTGCGCATCCTGGTGCAGGCCGCGCCGGAGCACCTCCAGGTCACCGCCGTGCACGACCGGCTGGCGGCCGTGCCCGGCGTGGCCGAGGTGCACGACCTGCACGTCTGGACGCTCACCTCGGGCATGGAGGTGGCCTCGGCGCACCTGACCACCGACCCGGGCGCGGACCCGGCCGGGGTGCTGGCCGCCGCGCGGGCCGCCCTGCACGAGGACTTCTCCATCGATCACGCCACGTTGCAGGTCGAACCCGGAGCGTCGGCCGGAGTGTGCGGCAAGACCGAGTGGTGATTAGGACACACTTAAATCACTGTGGCTAATGTAGTCTTATGCCGGTTTTGCCCCGCCTAGTGGCGTTGCTCGACGGAGCCGCGCCCGGGCAGCGCCGGTAGTCTCGGTCGCGGCCGCACCCGCGGACGCCACCCGGCCCCGGTGGGGCGGCCGTCGCCTAATCGTCCGCAGGGACGAGCCGGGGAACCACGTACGTGGGGTGCATCCGCGTCAGCGGTAGGGATCTTCCGTCCCGAACCCGTCAGCTAACCCGGTCGGCGTTGACGGAAGGACGTGTGAATGCCCCCAGTGGCACCTGTACGACGGACGGCCGCCCGGTTGGCGGCCCTGCTCGTCGCGACGCTGACCCTCGGCGTCGCGACCGTTCCGGTCTCCCCCGCCTCCGCGGCGCCGGCGACCGGCCTGCTCGCCGCCGCGCCCGGCGGCGACGACGAGGGCGGCACGCCGGAACTGCGCGCCCAGCTCGACGCGGCCAGCAAGGGCTGGCTGGAGGCGAAGGCCGCGCTGAACCGGTCGGTGACCCGCCAGAAACAGCTCAACGACCAGCTCAAGACGGTCGGCGCCGAGCTCGCCGTCCGCGACGCCAAGGTCGGCGAGATCGCCGTCGTGGCGTACCGCAACGGCCGCCTGGGCACCGCCGGGGCGCTGCTGGGCAGCAGCAGCCCGGAGGGCTTCATGGACCGGGCCGCCGCGCTGGAACAGGTCGCCGCGCACGAGGACCGTACGCTGCGCGACCTGATCGCCACCCGCGACGAGGCCACCCGCACCCGCGCCCAGCTCGACGGGGAGATCCTCGAGCAGCGCAAGCAGGTGACGGTGATGGCCAAGCGCAAGGAACAGGCCGAGCGCGCCCTGGAGGTGGCGAACGACCGCGCGTCGCGCAGCAGCAGCGGCGGTGGCAGCGTCCAGGGCACCTCCGGCAAGAACGCCAAACCGGCGCCGCGCAACTCGGACGGCTCCTGGCCGTCGGAGTCGTGCAGCGTCAACGACCCGACCCCGGCGAACGGCTGCATCACGCCGCGCACGCTGCACGCGCTGCAACAGGCGAAGGCGGCCGGCTTCACCAGGTACGTCTCGTGCCACCGGCCGAGCGGCTCGGGTGAGCATCCGAAGGGGCGGGCCTGCGACTTCGCCGCGCAGAAGAACGGCTTCGGCGGCGTCGCCACCGGCGGTGACCGGACGTACGGCAACAACCTGGCCGCGTACTTCGTGCGCAACGCCGACCCGCTCGCCGTGCTCTACGTGATCTGGTTCAAGCAGATCTGGCTGCCCAGCAGCGGGTGGAAGTCGTACAGCGGCGGCAACGGTGACCCGTCCAGCGACCACACCAACCACGTGCACCTGTCGGTGTACTGAGCACACCCGGAGAGGGTCGGCCGGATCAGGCCGGCCGGCCCTCCAGGGTCGCCCCGAGACGAGCCGCCAGGCCCAGGTGAGCCGCCCGGGCCTGGCGGAACGCGTACCCGAACAGCGGCGCCGGCGCAGTCAGCGTGATCTCCACGTCGATGCGTACCGTGCCGTCCGGCTCGTCCCGCAGGCGGGTGTGGTTGCGGACGGTCGTCGCGGGTTGCTGCCGCGCCACGGTGACGACCTCGTCCTCGCTCGCGACGAGCACGTCCGCCTGGTACGTGACCGGGAAGTGCAGCGGGCCGAGTTGCAGCCGGTCGGTGATCGCGTAGCTGGCCAGCGCGCCCGGCCGGGCCGGCAGCTTCCGGACCCGGACGATCAGCGGATGCAGCTCGCCCTGGCGACTCAGGTCACCCAGCAGGGCCACCGCGTCGGCCCGGGTGCACCGGGCCTGCACGGTGTAGCTGAAGCTGTCGCTGCTCTGCAAGCGGGCCCCCTCGCCGTCGTGCGTCGCGACGATCGTCCCGTACCGACGCCGGACTGGCAACGGGTAGAAGGTCCCCTGGCCGCAGGGGGTGTGAACGGCGCTCAGGCGCCGGGCAGCACCTCGGGGGTGTCGTCGGCGAACCACGGCTCGGGCGCGCCGAACAGGCCGAGCAGGCCGGTCACCCAGAGCTGCCGGTGCACGAACCGGCTCGGCTCGGTGACCACGAGCTTGACGCCGCTGACCTCGCAGGTCTGGAAGCCCGCGACCATGGC
Organism: Micromonospora sp. AB353; assembly: GCF_049538395.1. NCBI lineage: Bacteria > Bacillati > Actinomycetota > Actinomycetes > Micromonosporales > Micromonosporaceae > Micromonospora > Micromonospora sp. AB353. The sequence goes on from NZ_JBMVFV010000012.1 coordinate 94,949, forward strand.
GCTGATGCCGACCGAGTCGATGAACGTGACGAGCCGCATGTTCAGCTCGATCCGCGAGGGACGGCCCTTCGCGAGCACCTCGGCGATCGCTTCCCGCACCTCGTACGCGGTGTCGACGTCGATCTCCCCACGGGGCGCGATCTGGACGACACCACCCGGCCGCACCGACTTCACGATCGACAGGCTCACGCGAGCACCTCCACTCGCCCATGACGGGCGCCTCATCAGTACGCGGGCCGCGACCGAGAGTATTCCTCCAACGGCCCGGTCGCCACCCCCCGGGATGAGCAATTCGCGAACTGGGCACACCTGGGCGTACTCAATCCGGACCTCCGGGTTCCAGTTTCCCCTGTACGGCGGGCCGCGGCCAACCGTGCGACCGGGCGGGCCCGCCGATCCGCCGACCAGGGTAGCTGGCGCACGCACGTCCCGTCGGCACCGGTCCCGGCGCGTTCGGGTGGTTCGTCCCGTTCGCTGCTCACGGCCGGGCACCACCGCGTGGTTTGCCGCGTGCGCCGGTGGGGCACTGCCCGAGACAGTGAACCCGCCGGATGGACACCGGAGTCCGAAGTGGCCGCCGGCCTTCGGCACCCGAGGAGGTAGAACGATGTTCGGATCCAACCTGCTGGACCGCCGGGGCAAGGCCGAGCGGGTCGCCGACCAGGCGTGGCAGAACCTGCTCTCCGCCGTCGGTTCCGCCGGTGACAGCGTGCGCGACGCCACCCGGACCGCCCGCCGCAGCTCCTCCGGCCTGGCCGACGACGCCACCGACCTGGTCGGCTCCGCCGCCGACGAGGCACGCCGCCGGGCGTCCCTCGCCTTCGACGCGCTCGCCGGCCGCCGGCCCGCCCTGCCCTGGACGCTGCTGATCGCGGCGGCGCTCACCGGCGCGGCGATCGGCTGGGCCGCCGGCACCGCGGCGCGCGCCGCCGGCAGCCGGGACCGGGCCGCCGAGGAGATCGAGTTCGTGGACGTGGATCGGCCGAACTCGCCGGCCGGCCTGGACGGCTGACCCGCCCGTACGACACCACGACGGCCGCTCCCGGGAGTCCCGGGGGCGGCCCTCGTGCTGCCTCACCCACGGCGGGTGAGGGCCGTTCACCCGGGGCGCGCGCAGGATCGCGGGTGCGGGACCACGTGCCCGTGCCGCGATCGACGGGAGGGAGAGCCGGATGACCACCGACACGATCACCCGTACCGACCGGGACATCCAGTCCGCCGTGCTCGACGAGCTGACCTGGGAACCCCGGGTCGGGGCGGACGAGATCGGGGTGACCGTCACCGAGGGCGTGGTGACGCTCACCGGCCGGGTCGACAGCTACGCCAAGAAGTGGGCCGCCGAGCGGGCCGCGCACCGGGTCGCCCGGGTCCGCGCGGTCGCCAACGACCTCGCCGTCCGGATCGACACCGCGGCCGGGCGGGAGGACCCGGAGATCGCCGTCGCGGCCGTACGGGCGCTGGAGTGGGACGCGTTCGTGCCGATCGAGGCGTTGCAGGTGACGGTGGCCGACGGCTGGGTCACGCTGCACGGCGAGGTCGAGTGGGAGTACCAGCGGCGGGCCGCCGAACGCTCGGTCGCCCGGCTCACCGGCGTGTGCGGGGTGAGCAACGGCATCGCGGTACGCCCCGCGGTGCGCGCCGACGGCGGTGACCTGGCCGAGCGGATCGTGGACGCGCTGGCCCGCAACCGCGCCACCGAGGCCGAGGAGGTCGACGTGCGGGTGCACGGCGACACGGTGCTGCTGGACGGGCGGGTCCACTCGCCCGGCGAACGCGAGGAGATCGAGCGGGTGGTGTGGAACGCGCCGGGCATCCGGGAGGTGCGCAACCACCTCGCCGTGCGATGACGGGAACCACCCCGCCCGGGTGAGCCCGCCTCACCCGGGCCGCGGGCATCGTGGGCGGCATGAGTGATCCGAACGGGCTGATCACACCGGGCACGGACGCGCCCGGGTTCACGCTGCCGGCGACGCCGGACGGGCGCGAGGTGGGCCCCGGGCAGTTCCGGGGGCGTCCCGTGGTGCTGGCGTTCTACCCGGCGGACTGGTCACCTGTGTGCGGCGAGCAGATGACCCTGTACCAGGCCGCCCTGCCCGAGCTGGAGCGGTACGGCGCGGTGCTGCTGGGCATCTCGGTGGACGGCGTCGACTCGCACCGGGCGTTCGCCGAGAGCCGGGGCATCCGGTTCCCGCTGCTCGCCGACTTCGAGCCCAAGGGTGAGGTGTCACGCCGGTACGGTGCGTACGCGCCGCACGGGCAGTCGGACCGGGCGCTCGTGGTGATCGGCCCGGACGGCCGGGTGGCCTGGAGCCATCTGTCCCCGCCCGAGGTCAACCCGGGTGTGGACGGCATCCTCGACGCGCTGGAACGGCTGGACGCGGATCGGCGGGTGAGTGCCGGATGACCACGCCACTTCAGGTCACCACCGCGCGGCTGCGGATCCCGGTGACCGACCGCGACCATGTCCGCGGGCCGGTGGACGCGCCGGTCACCATCGTCGAGTACGGCGACTTCCAGTGCCGGTTCTGCGGCGCCGCGTACCCGAACCTGGCCGAGGTGCTGCGCCAGCGGGCCGACGTGGTGCGGCTGGCGTACCGGCACTTCCCGATCACCAACGTCCACCCGTACGCGGAGAGCGCCGCGGAGACCGCCGAGGCCGCCGCCGCCCGGGGCCGGTTCTGGGAGATGTACGACTGGCTCTACCAGCACCAGGACCAGCTCGACCCGGTGCATCTGTCGCTGGGCGTCGAGCAGATCGGCCTGTCGCCGGAGGAGATCGCCGCGGAGGTCGGCCGGCAGGAGTACGCCGACCGGGTCCGGCAGGACTTCGTCGGCGGCATCCGCAGCGGCGTCAACGGCACGCCGACGTTGTTCGTCAACGACGTCCGGCACGACGGCGGCTACGACCTGGCCGAACTGCTGGCAGTGGTGGACGCCGCCACCGACGACGGCTGACGGTCAGATCAGCCGCAGCTCGCGCGCCCGCCGGACGGCGTCCCGCCGGCGGGTCGCGTCGAGCTTGCGGTAGATGTTGCGCACGTGCGTCTTCACCGTGTTGACCGACAGTGACAGCTCGGCGGCGATCTCCACGTTCGACAGGATGCTCTGCAGATACCGCAGGATGGTCAGTTCCCGCTCGGTGAGCGGCTCGTCGAGCGTCCGGGCCGGACCGTCGGCGGTCGCGGCCACCGGTTGCGCGTCCGCGCCGCGCACCAGCTCGCTCACCGTGGCCCAGTACGCGGTGCCGGAGTCCAGGCGCGCGGCGAGCAGATCCCGTACCCCCGGTTCGGCGCGGGTGAAGACGCGCCGGTAGCCGTCCGGCTCGGCGAGCGCCAGCACCTCCTCCAGCAGCCGGCCGGCGCGCCGGGCGTCACCGGAGGCGTCCGCGAGCGCCGCGTCGAGCAACCCGGCGCCCAGCCGCACCGGCAGCGGCCAGTCCGCCGCGCCGGACCCGGTCCAGTCGGGCAGCGCCCGCTCGGCCGCGCGGGCGTCACCGGCGCGCAACCGCAGCCGCGCGTCCGCCAGCGCCGGCGCCGGCCCGTCGCCCGCCGCGTCGAGCAGCGCCCGGGCGCCGTCGACGTCACCGACGACGGCGCGTACCTGTGCCTCGTCGGCGGCCAGCCACGCACCCAGCTCCGGG